>JBGPEF010000030.1:0-20131 GCA_041482675.1 Tepidisphaeraceae bacterium
GGTGGGGCTGGTGGCGAAGCGGCCGGGGGATGAGGAAAAGCGGGAGTTTTTGGCGTCGAGGGACACGTGGTTTCGGCCGGTGCAGTTTGCGAATGGGCCGGATGGGAATTTGTATATCTGCGATATGTATCGGGAGGTGATCGAGCATCCGTGGTCGCTGCCGGAGTCGATCAAGAAGCACCTGGATTTGAACAGCGGGAACGATCGGGGGAGGATTTATCGGATTGTGCGGGAGGGATTCAAGCCGGGCGGGCCGGTGCGGATGGGGGAGATGAAGAGGGAGGAGTTGGTGGGGATGCTGGAGAGCGGGAATGGGTGGACGCGGGATACGGCTGCGCGGTTGATTTATGAGAGGCAGGATAAGGGGGCGATGGAGGGATTGAGGAGGCTGGTGAAGGAGTCGCCGGTGGCGTTGGCGCGGATGCATGCGCTTTATGCGCTGGATGGGTTGGGGGCGCTGGGGGTGGATGTGGTGGGGATGGGGCTGGAGGATGGGGATGCGGTGGTGCGGAGGCATGCGGTGAGGCTGGCGGAGAAGCTTGCGGAAAACAGGCAGGTGATATCGGTGATTTTGCCGAAGCTGGTGAGGCTGCTCGATGATCCGGATATTGGGGTGCGATATCAATTGGCTTTTACCTGCGGCGAGTTTGCGCACAGGGATCGGGGAGAGATGCTGGCGAGGCTGGCGAAGCGGGATGCGGGGAACCGGTGGGTGGCGGCGGCGATATTCAGCTCGATGGTGGATGAAGGGGGGAGGATTTTCGAGGAGTTATTTGCGGACAAGGAGTTTCGGGCGAGCCCGCAGGGGCGGGATTTTCTGCGTGAGATCGCGGTGCTGATTGGCGAGCGGAACCGGGAGAAGGAAATTGTCCAGGTGGTGGAGGCGGTGACGGACGCCAAGGACAAAACGATGGCCTTTGGGCTGGTTCGGGGAGTTTGTGAAGGAATGTCGCGGCACGGGAGAACTGTTGAGAGTGTTCCGGAGCTGGCGGCAATCGTTCGGGATGCGATGGCGGTTTTAGAAGACAGAAAGGCGACGGAATCTGTTCGCGTGGAGGCAATCCAGTTCCTTGGAACAGCGCGCGACAAGGAGTCGATGCAGTGGTTGAGCGGGATGCTGGGAAGCACGTCCGCGCCGGTGCAATCAGCCGCGCTGGCGGCGCTGGATCGGCGGGATGCGGAGGGGCTGGCGGTCATTTTGATCCGCAGGTGGGGGAAGCTGACGCCACGGTTTCGAAGTGATGTGGTGGGGGTGCTGCTGAAGCGGGCGGAGAGGTGCAAGACGCTTCTTGAGGCGGTTGAACAGGGGATCATTGGGCGAGGGGAATTTTCTCCCAGTCAGATTAATTTCCTGCGAAACCATCCGGATGAATTTGTGAGAGAATCGGCGGGCGGGCTATTTTTGAAGGCGGATCAATCGCGGAAGGATGTAGTTGAGGCGTTGATGCCGGCGCTGGAGATGAAGGGGGACGAGGGGAGGGGGAAGACGATTTTTATGGAGAGGTGCGCGTCGTGTCATCGGGTGGGGAAGGAGGGGTTTGCGCTGGGGCCGGATTTGGTGACGGTGAAGAATTCGGGGAAGGAGAAATTGCTGGTGAATATTGTGGATCCGAATCGGGAGGTGGCGTCGCAGTATTCGGCGTACCTGGTGGAGACGAAGGAGGGGGAGAGCGTTTTGGGGATTATTGGGAGTGAGACGGCGAGCAGTGTTACGTTGCGGCAGGCGTATGGGGTGGAGACGGTGATATTCAGGTCGAATATCAAGAGATTGAAGAATCAGGGGCAGTCGCTGATGCCGGAGGGGTTGGAGGAGGGGTTGGGGAAGCAGGGGGTGGCGGATTTGGTGGAGTTTATTTTGTTGGTGAAGTGAGATGATATGCGGCTGCGCCGCATGGCGGACAGGAATGTCCGCCCCACCAAAAGACCCTCACCCCGACCCTCTCCCGGAGTACCGGGAGAGGGAGTAAGAGTCGGGCGGGAGTGCTCGACCCACTGTACATCCGCACGTCGGGCAAGAGTGCCCGACCCACCGGGATGCCCGTGGTACGGGATGGAGGACACGGGCAGGATGCCCGTGCCACGGTTTGGTCAGGCGGTTCCGAGGCGGAGGGTGCCGGAGGGGGTGTCGCGGTAGAGGAAGGATTTGGGGGGGCCGGAGGTGGCGGTGAGGTAGGCGCCGCCCTGGGTGGCGAGGGTGCGGAGGGACCAGGAGCCGGAGCGGGAGGTGGCGAGCATGGCGGTGTCGGAGGATTGGTTCTGGAAGAAGATGCTGGGGGTTGCGCCGTCGAAGAGGAGGGTGGAGTATTTGCCCTGGCTGCCTTTGGAGGCGACGGTTTGTTTGGTCCATTTGCGGCCGTCGAAATGGGCGTAGCGGAGGTCTTCGGTGTCGGCGAGAAAGTAGCTCATGCCGGCGCGGCCTTTGTTGTCGAAGGCGAGGGAGATGAAGCCGCCGCCTTTGTGGGAGTCTTCGATGGTGGAGAGGTTCCATTTGCCGGCGGAGGATTTTTCGGCGTAGCGGAAGATGTCGTTGGTGTTGTCGAGATAGGCGATGCCCCAGCCGCCGGTTTTGGGGTTGAGGGCGAGGCTGGAGAAGCGGCCGGTGTCGCCGATGGAGTCGATGGTGCTGAGGGACCACTTGGATTTGACCTGGACGGCGAGCTTGAGGTTGCCGCCGGTGCGGCTGTAGTAGCTGATGGCGGGTTTGTTGGCGGAGTTGTAGGCGAGGGAGGCGTATTCGCCGACGCTGCCTTTGCTATCGATGCGGGTGACGCTGAAAGTTCCGCCGCTGAGATGGGCGTATTTGAGGTCCTGATTTTTGGCGTCGTAGTAGGCGAGGCCGGGGAGGCCCTTGTGGTCGATGGCGAGGGAGACGTATTGGCCGGCGAGGGCGGTCTTGTCGACGATTTTTACCTCGGACCACATTCCCGAGGCGGAGCGGGTGACGTATTTGAGGGTGTGAGTCTGGGAGTCGTACCAGGCGATGTGGAGGCGGCCGGAGGAGTCGTAGGCGAGGTCGCTGTAGGTGCCGTTCATGACGGGAGCGGAGGAGGAGGAGGCGCTGAGGTTGATGCTGTAGGTTCCGTCGAGGGTTTGTGAGGAGCTGAGTTGAATGAAATAGGAGCCGGCGTCGAGCGAGATGGTTTTGCTGCCTTTGGGGAGGGAGGTGATGGCTTGCTGGCCAGAGTCGAGCAGGGTTGCGGCGGGGAAGGATGAGCCGCCGGTGTAGCCGAGGGTGATCTGGAGATCGCTGGCTTCGGAGAGGGTGAAGGAATAGTAGTCGGGATTGCCGGCGAGGAGGCGCAGGCCGGAGAGATGGGCTGCGCCATTGGAGAGAGTCATACGGGTGGCGGAGGAGGCGGAGTTGTTGGGCTCATAGGCATCATCGACGTTGCTCATTGCTTCTGTGATGGCGGCGTCGATGTTGAGGCGGGGGAAGGTGAGGTTGGTGACAGCGCCGCGCTCGTTGTCGCCGTCGTAGTTGAGGGAGCCGGTGGAGGAGAGGATGTCCATGATCTCGGAAGGGGAGAGGGAGCTGTCGGCCTGCTTGAGGAGAGCGGCGGCGGCGGCGGCGAAGGGGGCGGCGAAGCTGGTGCCGGTGGCGGCGAGATAGATGTGCTTGGAGGTGGAGGGATTCCAATAAGTAGTGGGGACATTTTCGCCGGGGGCGAGGAGATCGAGATCGGAGGAGCGCTCGGTGAAGGTGCTGATGACGTCGGAGGAGTTGATGGAGCCGATGGCGTAGGCGCTGGGATCGGCGGCGGGGTATTCGATGGAGGGAGGGGAGGAGACGCCGCTGTTGCCGCTGGAGGCGGCGATGAAGACGCCCAGGTTGGAGAGGGTCTGCAATTCATCCCAATAGGGGCCGGTGCGGGTGGGGCTGGAGAACGCGCCGCTGCCTTCGGAGAGATTGATGGCGACGATGTTGTATTGGGTGCGATGGGCGATGACCCATTGGAGGGCCTGCTCGATGCGGAGATCTTCCTGGGAGGCGCTTGATGAACTGTCGCTGGTGCGGAGGGCAATGATTTTGGCGTTGGGGGCGAGGCCGCGATAGTGGTTGCCGGCGTAGACGAAGTCTTTGGCGGCGATGATGCCGGCGAGGCCGGTGCCGTGGCCGTCTTCGTCCATGGGATCGGGATCGTTGTCGACGAAATCGTAGCCGGCGATGACTTTGTAGCCGGGGCCGAAACCGCCGCCGAGGGCGGGATGTTTGTAATCGACGCCGGTGTCGATGATGGCGATCGCCTGGCCGGAGCCATTGATGCTGGGATAATGGCTGATGGCGGCGTCTTGTTTGATGAGCTTGGGGAATGCGCCCCAGGGCTCACCGGCGAGGAGGAGACGAGGTTCAAGAGGCTCGGACAGAATAAAGCAGCGACTCCGTTCACTCATTGGAGTTTCTTTCCGCGAGAACACAGCGGACAGGCGTGCATCTCTGTCCGACGGGCTGGAGTGTATGGCGGCCGGTGAGGCGAGGGGAACGGCCAAAGTCGGTCGGCATACAAAAGAACAAACGAGCGTGGGGCTCGTTTGTTCTGGGGAAAAATTCTGTGGTTGAGGTCGGTTGGTTTTACTTTAAGCGGTTTTGACGACGCCCATTTTGATTGCGATGCGGGTGATCTTGATGACGTCGGCATTCGGATCGAGATTGGCCACGGTCGGAGTGCCGCGAGCATCGAAGGCCGCCTTATCGCGAACGGGGATTTCGCCGAGTATTCCATTTGGGCCATTAAATGCGGGGAACTTGGGGTCGGTGTTGGCATTGACGATTGGACGGGCGGCAATGCGGTCCATGGTGGCGAGGCTGGCGGCGTTGGCGACTTTTCCGAAGACGGCATAACCCGGTGACGGGGGAACTGCCGCGGGATTGGGGTTCAGGAAGGCGTTGTCGACGGTATTAAAGAAGAACTGATTGGTGCCGGAGTCGGGCACGTTGGTGCGGGCCATGGCAATGGTGCCGCGCGCGTTGTTCAGACCAGCTTGCAGTGGGATAGGTGAGTGGCTTGAGATCGCTGAGATGCCATTGGTCGAGGTAACCTGGAAACCGCCGCCTTGAATGACGAAATTATTGATGGAGCGATGGAAGAAGCTGTGGTCCCAGGCGGCTTCATTGGCGTAGGTGATGAAGTTGTTGACGGTCGTGGCAACCTGGCTCTTGAACAGGGTGACGTCCATGATGCCGTCGCTGGTAATGAATCGAGCCACGGGGGTCTTGGCAGTTTTGGTGGAAACGTCGTAATTGCCGCCGGGGGTGCCGTTGCCACTGCGGCGGCCGGCGCCCTTGAATTCGCCGTCGAGGGCAGCGCCATCCACGCCTTTGATCTTTGAGCCGACGACCAGGACACGATAACGCGTGTCGGCGGCGAGCGCGGCCTGGAGGGTGATGGTGTCGCTGGCTGCGGAGTAGCGGACGGTGGCCTTTTTGCGGACATCGTCGGGGGTGCCGAGCTTTGCGTCGGCTCCAGCGGTGAAGAGCTGGACAGTTTTGCCGCTGACGGTGGTGGCTTTGAGATCCTGGGTGATGGCGAGTGTGACCAGGCCGCGATTGTCGGCGTCGATGCGGGAGATGGCCGCGCTGAGGAGCTGGCGGTTTTCCAGCGGCTCCAGTGCGTTGGCCGGGGATTCGGGAGAAATCTGAGGAAACAGAGAACGACGCCACTTACGGAGTTGCTTGAACATAAGGTGTTGACCCTCTACAGGAAAGTGCCCGGCGGGCGGGCGATGCCACTGAAACCAACCGTGCCCGGAAGAAAACTAGCCCAGCAATGGGGGGCTGTCAAAAGATAAACGACGGAAAAGCGCGGGCCGTTCGATAATAATGGCCGTTCGTGGGAATTATGGGACGGATTGGGAGGATTGCGGCATATTCGGATCAGAGGCCCCGGATATACATCCGGGGTTCCGGGCTGGCGGGCGTCGGAGGGGGGCGGATCAGAAGCCCCGGATATACATCCGGGGTTGCGGCTGGAAGGTGGGGGGCGGCGGTTGTAGGATAAGTTCTTTGTTGGAGAGCTTATGCGTCACGTGATATCGGCGTTGGTGATGAATGAACCGGGCGTGCTGGCGAGGGTGGCGGGGATGTTCTCGGCACGGGGGTTTAATATTGACTCGCTGGTGGTGGGACGGACGGAGGACCCGCAGCTTTCGCGGATGACCATCGTGGTCAATGCGGATGACAACACGCTGGAACAGGTGCGCAAACAACTCGCAAAGCTGGTCGAGGTGGTGAAGGTGCGCGACTTTAAGGGGACGGCGTATGTGGAGCGGGATCTGCTGCTGCTGACGGTGGCGGCGACGCCGGAGAAGCGGACGGAGATCATCGAGATCGTGACGCTGTTTCGCGGGCATATTGTGGATATCAGCAAGGAAAGTTTGATGGTGGAGCTGTCGGGGACGGAGGAGAAGCTGGAGGCGTGCCTGGAGCTGCTGAAGCCTTATGGGATCGAGGAGCTGGCGCGGACGGGCGTGATCGCGATGGCGCGGGGGACGCAGACGGCGGAGGACAAGGCGGCGGCGAGCGCGAGTGGGAGCAAGCCGAGGACGAGGAGTTTGAATGCGCCGGCGGCGGTGGCGCTGCCGCCGAGTTAGGCGTGGCGTCGAGGGAAGAAGAGTGGACGCAGATTTGCGCGGATCAGAGGGGAGAAGAGTTGAACGCAGATTACGCAGATTACGCAGATGACGCAGATTTGCGCAGATCAGAGAGGGATTGTGGGGCGAAAATCAGTTGTGCTCATTTTCGTGCTGGGGAGTTTTCTGGCGCCGGCATGGGCGCAGGAGAAGACGGAATTTGGGGGGGTGATTTCGAATTCGTTTGAGACGAGGTGGGCGGGGTTGCCGCCGGTGATGAAGGGGATTGCGGTGAGGCTGGGGGATGGGACGGCGGCGGCGTGTTTTGATACGGATCATTTGCGGTGCGCGGGGGGGTGGGTGGGATGGTCGCGGAGGAGATTTTTATCGCCGTCGATTACGCGGAATTGGCCGACGCTGCTGGAGCTTCAGGGGGTTTCGTTTCGGGCGTCGCTGCATCCGGGTGGGCCGATTATTCGGGGGGACATTCGATTCGCGACGTGGCCAGAGGCGGGGTGGACGCGGGGTGATGGGGGCGCGGTGAAGGGGAGATATCGGGGATTTTATGTGAATGGGGAGCGGGTGATTTTTTCGTATGAGGTGGATGGGGCGGGGGTGCTGGAGATGTATGAGGTGGTGAAACGGGAGGGGATGGTGGGGTTTTCGCGGACGATTCAACTGGGGGCGCATGCGAGCGATTTGAGGCTGGAGGTGTGTGAGCTGCCGGGGGCGCATGAGCCGAGGGGAGTGGTGGGGAATGGATTTGTGGTGCTCGATGAGGCAGCGCCGTTGATGGGGACGTATACGGTGGCGGGGGTGATTGGCGCAGCGCCGTTGTGGGAGGTGAGGCAGGGGAGGGTGAGGCTGCGGCTGGGGGCCAATGGGCGGGAAGCGGTTTTCAAATTGGTGATTTGGAATGGGCGGCAGGAGGAGGTGGGGGGATTTGAGAAATTGTTCGGATCGGTGGCGCGGCCGCAGGAACTTTTGGGGCTGTGCGGGGGCGGACCGGCGAGATGGGGTGTGGATGTGACGAGCGCGGGGGTGCGTGCGGTGGATGAGGCGGCTTATGTGCTGGATACGCTGAATCTGCCGGTGAATAATCCGTGGCAGACGTCGATGCGGCTGGCGGCGCTGGATTTTTTTGCGGATGGGAGGGCGGCGGTTTCGACGCTGGGGGGAGAGGTGTGGATCGTTTCGGGGATCGATTCGACGTTGACGAAATTGCATTGGCGGCGGTTTGCGACGGGGCTGTATCAGGCGGTGGGGTTGAAGATTGTGGAGGGGCAGATTTATGTGCTGGGGAGGGACCAGATTACGCGGCTGCATGATTTGAATGGGGATGGGGAGGCGGATTTTTATGAGAATTTCAACAATGCGGGGATCGCCAGCGAGAGGCAGGATGAGTGCAACCTGGGGATGGAGACGGATGGCGAGGGGAATTTTTATTTCAGCAAGGCGGGGGCGGGGGTGACGCCGGATCGATTGCATGCGCACACGGGGACGATGTTGAAGGTGCCGAAAAATGGAGAGGGGATTGAGGTGATCGCGACGGGGTTGAGATCGAGCAATGGGCTGGCGATTGGGCCGAATGGGGAGATGGTTTGCGGGGACAATGAGGGGACGTGGAGCCCGGCGTCACGGATCAATTTAATCAGGCGCGGGGGATTTTATGGGCAGATGGAGACGGCGCATCGCACGCCGCCGCCGAAGGATTTTGATCAGCCGATGGTGTGGCTGCCGAGGGCGTTTGATACATCGCCGTCGGGGCTGGTGTGGGCGGGGAAGGATTGGGGGCCGCTGAGTGGGCATTTGCTGGGGATGTCGTATGGGCAATCGGCGTTGTATCACGTGATGAGCGAGGAGGTGGAGGGGGTGGTGCAGGGGGCGGTGTTTAAGCTGCCGTTGAAATTCGCGAGCGGGTGTATGCGGGGGAGATTTAATCCGGTGGATGGGCAGCTTTATGTTTGCGGGTTGAAGGGATGGCAGACGAATGCGGGGAATGATGGGTCGCTACAGAGAGTGCGATTTACGGGGAAGGGAGTGGTGATGCCGGTGGAGTTTCATGCGGCGAAGAATGGGGTGTTTATTACGTTCAGCGAGGCGCTGGATTTGAAGTCGGCGGGGGATGCGCAGAATTGGGGGGTGGAGCGGTGGAATTACAAGTGGCAGAACAAATATGGGTCTCCGGAGTTTTCGCTGATTGATCCGAAGAAGCCGAAGCATGATGAGGTGGGGGTGGAGGGGGTGAAGGTTTCGGGGGATGGGAAGAAGGTGTGGATTCAGTGTGATGATTTGAAGGCGGTGATGCAGATGAAGATTCAGTACAAAGTCAGGGATGGGAGGGGGAGGGAGTTGAGGGGGGAGATCTATAATACGATTCACAAGTTGGGCATTGAGCGATCAATTTAAGGTTTTTTTTGAACCACGGGCGAGACGCCCGTGCCACGGTCAGGTGAGCAATATCCAGGCGTGGCGTTCGGTGGCGCCTTTTTCGTTGAGGACGACTTGCTGGGCTTTGCGGGCCATTTCTTTGGCTTGGGTTGGGGAGGAGAGGAGGATGGAGATGGCCTGGCCGAGGTGGTCGGGGGTTTGGACTTCCATGAGGGCGTCGGCGGCTTTGAAGCGGGACATGGCGTCGGCGAAGTTGCCGGTGTGGGGGCCGACGACGATGGGTTTGGCGAGGGCGGCGGGCTCGATCATGTCGCTGCCGTGCTGGCGCGGGCCGAGATCGACGAGAGTTCGGCCGACGAAGACGACGTCGGCGAGGCTGTAGAACTTGCGAAGCTCGCCCATGGTGTCGCCGAGGATGACGGGGGAAATGAGCGTGCTGGCCATGGTGGGTTCGTTGCCGCGCTGGACGATTGCGCCTTTGAGGAAGGCGGAGAACTGCTCCGTGCGCGGGGGGGGAAGGGTTTGCGAGCGGCGGAGGACGGCGAAGCCGGCGGCGGTGATGAGATTGGCCACTTCATCGAAGCGCTCGGGCTTGCGGGGGACGATGATGAGGCGGAGGCGGGTGTGGCGGGTGAGGAGAGAGCGGAATTGCTGGAGGATCATTTCCTCTTCGCCGGGGCCGGTGGAGCCGCAGACCCAGACGCGCTCGAGGAGGGCGGGGTGGAGGGCGTCGGCGGGGAGGTGGGGGAAAAAGGGCGAGGGAGGAAGCGCTTCGGGATGGAGCTTGAGGGCGGCGGCGAGTTCTTCATCACCTTCGACGCGGTCGGCGACGGTGGCGGTGTCGAATTTCATGGTGCCGGTGACCTGGACGCGATCGGGTTTTGCGCCAAGGTCGATGAAGCGCTGCGCGTAGGTCTGGTCCTGGGCGCAGATGACGGAAATTCGCTGGAGCATGCGCTTGACGAGGGGCTTGATCCATTTGTAGCGCTGGAAGCTGGGCTCGGTGATTCGGCCGTTGAGGAGGACGACGGGAATTTTGCGGCGGGCGCATTGGCTGATGAAATTGGGCCAGAGCTCGAGCTCCATGAGGGCGACGACGTTGGGGCGGAGATTGGTGAGGACTTTGCTGACGGCGGGGGTGAAGTCGAGGGGATAGCGGATGACGGTGAAGGGGCTTTGGGGTTGATCGAGGAGCAGAGGTTGGGGGGGTTGGCGGTCGTTGGATCCGTAGAGCTCGATGGCGCGGGCGTAGCCGGTTTCGGTGGTGGTGGAGATGATCACGTGGAGGTCGGGCTTGAGCTCGCGGAGGCGGGCAACGAGCATTTTGGTGGCGTTGATTTCGCCGAGGGAAACGGCGTGGATCATGACAGCGGGTTGGGGGCCGCTGCGCAGGGGGACATCGCCCATGCGCTGGGAGAAGGCCTGGAGGACTTTGCGGCGGGTGGAGGGTTTGATGAGCCAGAAGGGGGCGCTGGCGGCCACGGCCAGGCCATAGGCGATGTCGTAGGTGTTGATCATGCGCGGCGGGGATGGTTTTACCATGAAGGAGGGGGAGTGGCACGGGGAGGAGGAGAGGAGGGAGCGACGGGCAAGATGCCCGTGTTACGTGGATTGCTTGCGGATGGTCATGTCGAAGTTGCGGACCATGGATTTGTACATGCCCCAGACGACGAAGGCGTAGAGGGCGGCGGCGGCCCAGCCGAAGACGAAGACGAGGAGGCGTCCTTCGGCGGAGTCGTTCTCGCTGAATGAGCTGGAGGCGACGTCCAGGGGATTGACGAGGATGGCCATGAGGGTGAAGGGGCTGAAGCAGCCGACGATGAGGCCGGGGGCGCCGACGCTGGAGCCGGCAGCGCCGCTGCCGCAGACCCAGAGGCCGCCGCAGACGCCGGCGACGATGCCGACGCTGCTCATGACGGCGACGACGGTTTTGCGGCAGCGGAGGGACATCTGCATGCCGAGAATGGCGGCGAAGGCGCTGACCATGACGAGGGTGGCGGGGAGGATAAGGATGGCTTCGGGGAAGACGGTCCAGGGGAGGGGATGGGCGGCCCAGGGGGTGGAGCGGATCATGTCGTGGAAGACGAAAATGAGAACGCTGACGATGGGCACGGCGACGAGGGGGAGGACAAAGCTGACCAGGCCGCGGAGCTTGCCCCAGACGTAATAGCGGCTGGTGATGGGGGTGCTGAGGAGGAGGTCGAGGGTGCCATCTTCCTTTTCGCGGGTGACGGTGGAGGCGGCGGATTGGGTGAGGATGAGGAGGATCACGGCCAGCTCGATCATGACAGCGCCGAGGAGGAACTGGCGGGTGGCCTTTTCGCTGAGGCGCATTTCGGGGTAGGCGACGTTGAGGGTGCCGAGGATTTTTTTCGCAGCGCCGCTGTCGGGGAGGTAGCTGGTGATGACCATGCCTTCGCGGAGGTCTTCGATGCCGAGTTGTTTTTCACCCATCTGGACTTTGGTGGCGGCGCGGCCGGATTCGGGGCGGTCGCGGAGGAGGTAAACGGAGGGCGCGCCGTTTTCCATGATGGTGATGGTTTTGTCGTTGGGGTTGTAGCCGCCAGCGCCGATGTAGACGTCGGCCGGTTTCTGGGTGGAGGACATGACGACGAGGACAATGGCGGCGATCAGGCCGGCGGTCATGAAGCCGTAGCGGAGGATGACAGCGCGATTGGCGGAGGCCTTGGTTTTGGCCTCGCGCCAGGCGATGGGGTTGGCCCAGACGTGGCGGGGTTTGCGGGTGCGGTCGCCTGTGGAGATGTGGAGTTTTTGCATGAGCCAGCCGCGCATGGTGTTGGTGGATTGGGCGAGCCGGCGGAGCATGAAGATGGAGGGGGTGACCAGCACGAGGCTGAGGAGGAACATGAAGGTGATGTAGAAGGTCTGGGGGCTGCTGAGATACCAATTCCACGGCCAGGAATAGCCCTGGACCATGCCGGCCTCGGGGGGGCGATAGGCGGGCTCGCCGAAAATTACGCGGAGGGCGAGGAAGGGGTGGAAGCCGGCGAACCAGGAGATGTGGGTTTGGGCCTTGCCGGTGGAATCGAAGCTCCACTGGTATTGGAAGTAGCCCATTTTTTCGAGGGCGAGGGGGATGGCGAGGTAGAGCATGATGAAGAGGTAGAAGGAGAAGATGGTGCGGCGGGTGCCGACTTTGAAGACGGCGATGGCCATGGCGAGAGCGCCGGTGACGAAGGCGGTGGCGCAGGCGATGAGGAAGGACATGGTGATGCTGGAGATGGCGACGCCGCCGAAAATCTGGGTGATGGCGAAGATGGGGATGCCGGAGATGAGGAGGGTGACGACGAAGAAAAGGCGGGAGAGGAGGGAGCCGAGGACGATCTGGCCGTTGGTGAGGGGAGTGGCGAGGAGGATGTCGTAGGTTTGGGAGTCTTTTTCCTGAGTGATAGCGCCGGCGGTGAAGATGGGGGCGAGGAGGGCGACGAGGGCGAGCTGGGCGTAGCTCATGTAGTAGAAGATTTCGGAGGATTGTTTGGAGAGGTCGGAGAGACTCGCGCTGGCCAGGTTTCCAGCACTCTGGAGGAGCAAAAAGATGACCAGGAAGAGGAGGATGCCAAGGTACGCGCAGCGGATGAGCAGGTCGCGCTTGCGTTTGCCGCCGGCCTGGACGACGCGGACGAGGATTGGGTTTGCGGGGATGAGTCGCCAGAGATAGTTGCCGATTCCGAGCATTTCGTAGAGTGGGGCTTGCCCCACCATTTCGCGGGTTCGGTGAAAAGACGGTGGGGCAAGCCCCACCCTACTGAACCATGCCTTTCGTTAAACGCATGAAGGCGGTTTCGAGGTTTACTTCTTCTTCTTTTAGCAGGGTCAAGCGGTAGCCGGCAGCGAGGAGGCGTTGGGGGACGAAGCTGAAGTCGTTGATGCCGTCTTTGAGGGAGACCTGGAGGTAGCCGTTGTTGGCGACGACTTCGGAGACGTTGGGATCTTGCGACAAGAGGGCGGCGGCTTGTTCCTGGCCGGTGGCGACGCCGACTTGGAGGACGGTGCCGGCTTTGGCGCGGCGGATGATGTCGGAGACGGGACCGCTGTAAATGAGTTCGCCCTGTTCGATGATGCCGATTTTGTTACAGAGGTCGGCCAGCTCGGGGAGGATGTGGGAGGAGATGAGGATGGTTTTGCCCATGCGGCGGAGTTCTTTGAGGAGCTCGCGCATCTCGATGCGGGCGCGGGGGTCGAGATTACCGGCCGGTTCGTCGAGCAGGAGGACTTTGGGATCGTGGACGAGGACGCGGGCGATGGAGAGGCGTTGTTTCATGCCGCGGGAGAGGCTGTCAACCAGGGCGTCGCGCTTGTAGGCGAGGTCGGTGAGTT
Source organism: Tepidisphaeraceae bacterium (assembly GCA_041482675.1). GTDB lineage: Bacteria > Planctomycetota > Phycisphaerae > Tepidisphaerales > Tepidisphaeraceae > JBGPEF01. The sequence goes on from JBGPEF010000030.1 coordinate 13,297, forward strand.
CGAGGACGTCGTTGACGACTTTGGTTCGCTGCTGGCCGTTGATGTTGTAGGCGGCGGCGAAAAATTCGAGGTATTCCTGCACGACCATGTCTTCGTATGCGCCGAAATAGTCGGGGACGTAGCCGAGGAGGGGGCGGATCATGCGGGATTGATAGCCGACGACGTAGCCGCAGACGCGGGCTTCGCCCCAGGTGGGTTGGAGGAGGGTGGCGAGGATTTTGATGGTGGTGCTTTTGCCAGCGCCGTTGGGGCCGATGTAGCCGAAGCAGTCGCCTTCCTGGATTTCCAGGTTGAGGTTGGAAAGGGCCACGAGGGAGCCGTAGCGCTTGGTGAGGTTGACAGTTTTGATGACTGTTTCCATGGGTACTCAGTCAAATCATCGCGGCTTGCGTGGCGGCGACCGGTTGAAAATCGGGGCTTGCACCGGGGGCTGGGGCTGCGGCGGGTCGACAGCCGGAGCGGAGCCAAGGTCATAAATGCTGCCTTCGCGGTTCATGGGCTGGGTGGCCGCGCCGCCGCGATCCATCGGGACGATTACCTGATAATACACCAGTCCTTCGCCCTTGACCTGCTCGCCTTCGACCTTCAGGGGAAATGGGAGGGGAGCGGCGTCTTCGGCCTTGGCGAAGATCAGCAATTGGCCAGCGCTGACGGCGCTGGAGGCGTCGAACTGCCGGCCAGCGCGGCGCAACAGCTCGTAGCGCTCGGCGCGCTCGTTGCTGGGTGTGAGTTTGCCGGGCCAGAGGCGGTCGAAAATGGTCATGAGGAGGGCTGCGCGGTCGTTGTTGTAATAGCGATCACCACTGCCGATGCTGCTCTTGAATTCTTCGCCCCAGGTGACCATCCACATGCCGTTAAGGGCGCCGCGATAACCCACCGGGTTCGATTTTGTATCAGTGAGAGAGCGCGCGAGTTTGTCGTAGATATCGGCGAGATCGATGGTGCCGCCATTGGGCCAGGAGCCGCGGCCGTCGGTGGGATCGCGGAGGGAGATCATTTCATCGTCGGCTTTCTGATAGGGGAGGTCGGGCTGGCGGGTGAAGATGAGGAAGACGAAGCGGAGGTCGTGGCCGGTGTTGTTGGTGAGCGAGCCGGAAAGGCGGCCATCGACGAGGCTGGCCTTGCCGTCGATGCCGCCGGTGGAAGTGCCGACCCAGCGGGCGGAGAATTTTTTGAGGGTGCTGCGATAGGGGACATCGATGGCGGGCGCCTCGGCGGAGTTGCGGTCGCGCATGGGGATTTCGTATTCCTTGTAGGCCGGGAATTCGGCGGCTTCGACGGCGTGTTCGGGGTGAACCGGGTAGGGGATAACGTAGCTGAAGCGTTTGGGGGCGATGTCGGTGAGCTCGATGTGCTGATTGCCATCGCGCGGGATGTAGAGGCCGAACTGGCTGTGGGCGACGGTTTCGCGGTCGGGGCCGATGTGGACGAAGGTGACGTGTTGAAGCTGTGGGGGGCCGCGGAGGACGAGTTTGACGATGGCGGCGGTGAGGGCGGTGGCGCCCAGGGCACAGACGGCGAAGGCGACCCAACTGTAATAGGCTTTGCGTCGCGACAGCAGGAAGAAATAGCTGCCGGGGCCGGCGACCAGCCAGTAGCCGATGAAAAGGACCATGGCGAGGGCGACGAGAGCAGCGCCGCGGCGAGGGAGTTCCATTCCGGCGAGGACGGTGCGGGAGAGGTCGGTTTTGTTTTGGGTGCCGGTGGTGTACATGTCCGGCTTCTTGTCCATCAGCGAGATCAGCGTTTCATTTCGCCAATCCATGGTGCGGTCCCAGATGGCCTGCCAGCCGAACTGGCGCGTCGCGCGTTTGGAGATGATCTGGTTGTCGCCGAAATCCTGGGCGACCCAGACGACGCTGCCCAGGCCGTAGGTCCATCGCGCGAGATAGGGGGAGGATTTGTCGCTTTCGCAATAGAGGTTTACGAACGCGCCCTTTTTGGGGGTGGCTTTGACGACGGGGACTTCTTTGCCTTGTAAATCGAACCATGGATCCCATGGCTCCCAGTCGGCGGTGGGGGTTTTTCTCATTCGCCAGGGCGGCCTGAGTCGGTTGATGTCGGCCTGCTCGGGGTCGTCGAAGTTGGGCATGCCGGCGAGCATGCGCAGCGAAGCCGCCCCCTTCTCGTTCTGCACGCCGTCGAGCGTGACCGGCAATAGCGCGGCCATTTCGCTCTCCTTGAATTTCTGCCAGTTCTGGCCCTGGGTGACGACGAGCTTGCCGCCGTCGCGGACGTAATCCTGAATGGCGGCCAGCGACTCAGCGCGAAGCTCGGCGGGATCGCTGCCGAGCCAGACGATGGCATCGACGGCGTGGAAGCCTTTTACATCGCCGGGCATTTCGGAGGGGGTGATTTTGTAAAACACCACATCCTCGGTCAGGCCGACAGCGCGGTCGTAGAAGCCGCCGAGGGGCTGGCTGGTGGAGCCGCCGACCATCAGGACGAGGCGGGCGCCCTTGCCGTGTTCGAAAAAGCCGTCCATCCGGTCATCGAGGCTGTGGGGGAGGGAGGTGCCGGGGACGAAGGGGATTTGCAGGAGCTGTTTGCCGTCTTCCTTGCAGAGGAAGATGCGGATGAGGTTGGTGAATTCGGCGGCGTTGCCCTGGATGTGGAGGTCGCGGGGCTGGGGCATGAAGTAGACCCAGACGTGCTCTTCGATGCGGCCGCCGGGGGGATTGCCGTTGAGGGTGAAGGGGCGGGTGTAGAGGACGCGGTCGCGGTCGAGGTCTTCCTGGACGATGGCGATTTTGTAGGTGCGGGTGTCGCCGACCTTGGGGCGGAGGCGGAGCTTCATGGGCGTCCAGGTATTGGGACGGTAATCGCCGCCGTAGCCGATGCTTTCCACTTCCCCTTCGGCCTCGGCTTGGGCGAAGACGGGAGCGGTTAGAAAAAGGAGAATAAACCCCGCCAGGAGAACACGCATGCGAATGCCAATGTAAGAGGGGCGCGGGGGAGCGTCAATCATAACCTTGGGGTTTGACGCTGGGGCGTGGGGGGGAGTTGCGGGAGGATGGGGGGGACTCAAGCATTCAGAATTCAGAATTCAGAAGAAGACCCTCGCTGCCTTTCGCGAGAGTACCGGGAGGGGAGAAGAAGCGAAGAGGGATGGTGCGGCGAGCCGCACCCTACGAGAGGGGGCGGGGGGCGGGCTGGAATGTTCGCCGCTGGGTTAGATGTCGAAATACATGCAGAATTCGTAGGGATGGGGGCGGACGCGGATGGCGTCGACTTCGTTTTCGCGTTTGTATTTGATCCAGTAATGAATCACATCCGCGGTGAAGACATCGCCTTTGAGGAGAAAATCGTGGTCCTGCTCGAGCTCGTTGAGCGCCTCATCGAGAGACGCGGGGGCTGAGCCAATCTTTTCGTATTCCTCGGCGGTGAGACGGTAGATGTCCTTGTCGAGCGGGTCGCCGGGGTGGATCTTGTTTTCGATTCCATCCATCGCGGCCATGACCATGCCGCTGAAGGCGAGGTAGGGATTGCAGGAGCTGTCGGGGCAGCGGAATTCGATGCGCTTGGTCTTGGGATTTTCGCTGTACATGGGGATGCGGATGGCGGCCGAGCGATTGCGGCTGCTGTAGACGAGGTTGACGGGGGCTTCGTAGCCGGGGACGAGGCGTTTGTAGGAGTTGGTGGTGGGATTGCAGAGGGCGCAGAGGGCGCGGGCGTGCTTGAGAATTCCGCCGATGGCGAAGAGGCCGATGTCGGAGAGGCCGGCGTAGCGGTTGCCGGCGAAAAGGGGCTTGTCGCCTTTCCAGAGGGAGAAATGGACGTGCATGCCGGAGCCGTTGTCCTGGAAGAGGGGCTTGGGCATGAAGGTGACGACTTTGCCGTGACGGGCGGCGACGTTTTTGCAGACATATTTATAGACCATGACGTTGTCGGCCATGGTCATCAGGTCCTGGTAGCGCATGTCGATCTCGCACTGGCCGCCGGTGGCGACCTCGTGGTGATGGGCCTCGACGGGGATGCCCATCTCGATGAGGGTGGCCACCATTTCGCTGCGGATGTTCTGCATGGTGTCCATGGGGGGCGTGGGGAAATAGCCTTCCTTGAGGCGGACCTTGTAGCCGAGGTTGGTGGGATCTTCATCGCCGCGGCCCCAGATGCCTTCGCGGGAGCCGACGTAGTATTTGGCGTAGTTGATTCCCTGGTCGTAGAAGGCCTGATCGAAGACGAAGAACTCCAATTCGGGGCCGAAATTGGCGGTGTCGGCGATTTTGGATTTCTTCATGTAGTTGGTGGCCTTGCGGGCGATGGAGCGGGGGTCGCGGGAATATTCGCGCTTGGTGATGGGGTCGCGGACATCGCAGATGACGGAGAGGGTGGTGTGCTGCATGAAGGGGTCGAGGCGCCCGGTTTCGGGGACGGGGAGGAGGAGCATGTCGGATTCGTTGATGGCCTGCCAGCCGCGGATGGAGCTGCCATCGAAGCCGAAGCCGTGGTCGAAGCTGTCGAGGGTCAGTTCGCTGATGGGGACGGTGGTGTGCTGCCACAGGCCGGGGAAATCCATGAAACGCAGATCGACGAACTGAACCTGCTTCTCTTTCGAGAACTTGAGCAGATTTTGGGGTGTCATATGAATTAGTCTCCAGCAGTCGCTTGCGCGGAAGGGGGGTTATGGTAATGGGGAGGGGCGGGATGGTCAAAAATTGAGCCTGGATGATTTTCCAGTCGAGGATTGAAGACGGGCAAGATGCCCGTGTTACGATGGACTCATGGGGCGACGGATATTTCTGCTTTCGCCGGCGCGGTGCAGCGGCGAGCGTGCGAACCTGGTTTATCGGGATGAGGCGAGTTTTCCGCTGGCGGTGCGGCTGCGTAAGGGTGCGGCGACGCTGGGGGAGACATTTACATTCCTGAGCGGGCTGTATTTTCGGGGGAAGCTGGCTTATGCGCGGAAATTCGCGGGGGATGCGGGCGGGGTGTGGATCATGACCACCAATCGGGGGCTGCTGCGGCCGGAGACGGCGGTGGGTTTGAGGGAGCTTGCGGCGATGGCGGCGGTGGCGATTCACCCGGAGGAGAAGCGCTATACGCGGCCGCTGAGGCGATGTGCGCGGAAACTGGCGAAAGAGGCGGGGGATGCGGAGATCATTCTGCTGGGGAGCGTGGCGTCGGGGAAATATGTCGATTTGCTGTTGGATATTTTTGGGGAGCGGTTGAAATTCCCCAGCGAGTTCGTGGGGCGTGGGGATATGAGCCGGGGGGGATTGATGCTGCGGGCGGTCGATTCGGGAGAGGAGCTGGAGTACATCGCGGTTGCCGGAGCGATTCGTCATGGCAAGCGGCCGCCGCGATTGTCGCCCATGAGAAGGAAATGCACTGCCGGCATCGACCCGCCTAATTCTGATCCTTCCGCCATTTCGGCTGGTTCCATTTTAGCTGGTTGACGGTGGCCAGGTCGAAAGTTGGGGCGATGGACTTGGTGACGACACGCCTTTTGGCGCGGGGGTTCTTCATAATTGTCGAATTTGGGCTGATTTTTGCACCCGGTGGGCGCGTCCGGCGGCTGGCCGGATCGACTCACCTGTTAAGCCTCCGGGGTCGCTGGACGAAGAAGATGGAAGCGGCCATCGCGGCTCGGTCAAAACTGAAAGGCGCGGGATTATGGGACGTTTTGATACCCTGATGTACGACAATCGAAACTGGAAGGGCACGATTGCCCTGATGGCTTCGATGTTGATTGGCCTGGCCGTGGGGTTCAAGGGGTTTGATGAGCTTCCCGGGCTTCAGGAGGATCGGCGGGCGGCGAGCGTGGCGATTTCCAAGGCCAGGCGCGCGCTCGATAAGCAGGAGATTGCGACGCCGGCCTATGCGAAGGCGGAGGAGATGGTCAAGACGGCCGAGGAGAAGCGGGGAGCGACCGAGCTGGGGATTATTCTTTCAAACACCACGTTCGGCATCGGGCTGGCGATTCTGGGGATCGCCGTGGTGCTTTATCTGCGCCGCAACCAGGGGCTGACGCTTCAGACGATTGAGATGGAAACGCAGGTTGAGCAGGGAACTCCAAGACTTGCGGCCTGAATGTTGATGATTGGCAGGGTCAGAGCGAACAGGGTCAGAGTGAACAGGCGACGATCGGTTCGATTTCCCCACCATTGCTGTGAGTCCAGCGCCGGCCGTCGAGCTCGATGAGCTGCTGGGCTTTTTTGGGGCCCCAGGAGCCGGGGGCATAGGTTTCGGGGGGCGTTTTTGATGCGGGCCAGGCCTGCTCGATGGGATCGATGACCGCCCACGCCGCTTCGGCCTCATCACCGCGAATGAAAAGCGTTTGATCGCCGCCCATGGCATCGTGGATGAGGCGCTCGTAGGCTTCGGGGGCTTCTTTGTGGAAGGTGGTCTTGTAGAGGAAATCGAGGGCGACGGGTTTGATGTTCATCTGGCCGCCGGGGACTTTGCCGTTGAGGCGAAGGCTGATGCCCTCGTCGGGCTGGACGCGGATGATCAGGTCGTTGGGGAAGACGGGCGATTCGCATTGTTTCTGAAAGAGGGTCAGAGGCGGCGAGCGGAAGCGGACGGTGACCTCGCTGAGTTTTTCCTTGAGGAATTTTCCGGTGCGAAGATAGAACGGGGTGCCGGACCAGCGCCAGTTGTCGATGAAGAGCTTGGCGGCGGCGAAGGTTTCTGTTTTTGAATCGGGGGCGACGCCTTTTTCCTTGCGATAGCCCTCGGTCTTCTGGCCGGCGGCTTCACCGGCGCTGTATTGGGCGCGCACGGTGAGTTCTTCGACGGCGCTGGAGCGAATCGGCCGGATGGAGCGGAAGACTTTCACCTTTTCATCGCGGATGGAGATGGCATCGAGGGCGACGGGGGGTTCCATGGCGAC
>JBGPEF010000031.1:0-20097 GCA_041482675.1 Tepidisphaeraceae bacterium
CCACCCCTTGTATCTGCTACAAAAATCTGCGCTTGCGATAGTGGTGCGCATAACCATCTCTCCAAACACAAGTTGCGCCTTCTTGTTGCGCTTTGAGACAAAAATAAAAAATCTTTCTCCCTTTCCCTTAGCAAATCTCCAATCCCGTTGCGCCCCACGGGAAAAAATATGCCCGTTTGCGCAACACCGCCGGAATTATAGAGGAGGTCATTATGCTCAACCCAATTCTTCTCCCCCGTACCACGGGCGTCCCGCCCGTGTCTCCCTCTTCGTCCCACGGGCATCCTGCCCGTTCTCTCCCTCTTCTGATCTGCGCCAATCCGCGTTCATCCGCTCAATCTGAGGCCCCTCCTCTTTCGGGACTCGCTTTCCCTCCCGCCGGACCCTCTCCGGCCGCAAAAAGGACTCGAAAAGGACTTGAAAAGGACTCGGAAAGGACTCGCTTTTCCCAGCCCGCCAATCACTCGAAAACTTCTTCAACTCCTTTAAAAGGAGGGCTTTATGCCCCGAATCGCCGGATGCAATGACCGTCAAACATCTTTTTTACGCGCCTTCCGCCAAAACCCCGCCGGCCCAGACCCCAAAAACTGGCCCACCCCCGCCCTCCTCCGCCGCTGGCTCCGCCGCCCGCGCTTCCTCGCCGCCCTCCAATCCATCCAATCCACCCTCCGCTTCCAATCCGACTTCCTCCTCACCTCCGCCGCCACCACCGCCTTCCGCAAGATCGAAACTTCCTCGCCCGAGGAATCCAAACACCACTTCAACCTCCTCCGCCTCTCCCACCTCCGCCAACGCTTCGAATCCACCACCCCCGCACCCCTGCAAAACGAACCCATTCCCAAGGATCCCCCCCCACCCACTCCTCCCCCCTTCATCCGCCCCGAAGACCGCCTCACCGACGCCGAATTCCAGCAACTCGCCTTCCGCCGCCACTACGCCTCTCCTCTGGAAAAGCGCCCCGACTTCCCCCCACCCACTCCCCAGGACACCTTCTACTATCAACTCCTCCAGGACCCCTCCGCCCTCCTCTGGTGGATGCAACTCTACGATGAGCAGGGCCGCGACCACCGCTTTCAACCCATCCTCATGAACTGCCACCGCCTCCTCCCCACCCAGCGCCCCGACAAACACCTCCCCCGCTTCTCCACCCCCTCCACCCCCGACAACGGCGACAACGGAGGGACCCACCCATGATTTACTCGCTTCACGTCTTCACGTCTTCACCTTCCACCTCCCGTAGGTCCGGCTGTGCCGGACGATGGAGTCACTCCCCACGAGTAACTCGCGTCACCTCCCCCCTACAAGTGCATCCTCCGCGTATACACCCACCACTCCAGCAAACACAGCGGCACCGCCGCGCACGCCACAATCCACCACCACAATTCCAGCCGCGACTTGCTCCCGGCCGCCGAAATCGCCTCCCCCGCGCCTCCCGGCACATCCCCCTGCGGCAGCAGATTGCTCTCGTTCTCATCCAGCAAATTCACCGCGATGTGGTCATACTGCGGCACCGGCGGCTGCAATCGATACACGCCCACCTTCTCCAGCGGCGGCAGCGCGAAGTCGCCGCTCTCCGGCACGTTCACCGTGATCGTCCGGTCATCCGGAGTGATCACCTCCACTTTCTTCGCCGCCACCTGCCCAAGGTTGTAGCGCGGAATTTTTGGCGTCGCCCCCGGCTGATACGACGCCCGCAAATCCATGTCGCTTCCCAACGCCATGAACTGAAGCGCGTTGTCCAGGAATATCGGAAAACTCTTGGTCGTCGGCCAGGTCGTGTCCCCCACATCAAATGCGAAAACCAGGTGCGTGTTCCGCCCATCGCGATGCAACACCACCAGCGGCGCCTGCCGGCCCTCCACCAGCACCTGCGCATCCAGCGGCACCTGCAATTTGAATGTCTCCACCGCCAGAAATCGCATGTTCAGATAACGCAGGATCGGATGCGCCCGGTCCCAGTCCAGCACCGTCTGGTCCTTCAGAATGACCGGTTGCCCGATCCCATCCTTGGCCGCGATAATCTTCGAATTCGGCGGCACGCAGCCGTTGTAAATGAAATTCCCCGACGGCGGCAGCGCCTTGGGCGTGTAGCGGTCAAAGATGATCACGTCATACTGTGTGGCCACCGCCTGCGGATCTTTCATCCGCTCTTCAAACGCGGCCGGCGTGATGGTCGTGGGATTTTTCAGGTTGGCGCTGTCGAGGAACTTCTCCAGCCACAGATTGCCCTTGGCGCTGACCATCACCACGCTCAACGACCGCGGCGGCGGCACGATCACGTGCGCTGTGTCATCCGCCGACAGCAAATCGTTGGCCACCTCCTTGATCTGCACGCTCACCACCGCCGCCGTCAGCAGCTCGAGATTAAACTCAACGCTCTCGCGCGGAAGAATCCCCTGTTTTTCGGCCTCTTCGCGCTGCTTGGGGTCCCAGCGATCGGGAATCAGCATCAGATCCCGCCTGACGCCGCGCGGAACAACCTGCCCGTCAACGCTCAGTTGAAGCACGGCCGAGACCGGCTTGGGCCCAAAATTGGCCAGCCGCGCAAAGACCTGCACCTCCGTGGGCCGCTCATAGTTGCGCCGCGCATTGAGCGCGACAATCCCCACGTTCGGAGCGTCATCGCTGCCGATCTTCACGAACTTCAACTCGGCCAGCCGCAGCGCCAGCTCGTGCCGATCCAGAATCCGCCCGTCCGAATACACCCAAAGCTCCGGCCGCGCCCCGGTCGGACGAAGCTGATCGGTATAAAACGCCGCGGCCTTCGCCTCCGCCAGCCGAAACGTCGTCTCCAGCCGCGAGCGCCGGTCGGTCAACTGAATCGAGTCAATCGACTGCTTGAGCAGCGCCCGATCATTGGTGAACGAGCGCACGATGTCCGCCCCATCATCAAACGCGATGATCATCGCGCTGCTGTCCTTGTCCATGGTGTCCACCAGCTCGCGGGCCAGCCGCTTGGCCTCATCGATCCGCCGCCGCCCATCCACATCTCCCGCCGCCATCGACGCCGAGCGATCGATCGCAATCACCGCCAGCTTCCCCGCCCCCGGCGAATAGTTCATCACCGGCCGCGCAAACGCCAGCGCCAGCAGCAGCAGCAACAGCATCTGCAGAAACAGCAGCAAATTCTTCCGCAGCCGCTGAAACGGCGCATTGACCTGAAGATCCTGAATCGCCTTCTTCCAGAGCAGCGTCGACGAAACCAGCATCTCCTTCCGCCGCAGCTTCAGAAAATAGAGCAGCAGCAGCGACGGCGCCACCACCCCCGCCGCAATCGCGGCCGGAAGCGTGTTCAGAAAACTGGGCAATGCGAGGAGCATCATTTCTTTCCGCTGGATCGACTACGGGATGTCCGCGGCGAACGGGCCCGATATTTCTTTGCGACCTGGTTTGCGTATTCGGCGAGTTTGGCAACGTCGCCGCCCATTTCGTCGTGGAGGGCCTTACGAATTGCGCGGATCTCGTCGATGAGCGGGTCGGGACGCATTTCCTTCTTGTTTCTAGGTGTCATTATTGTCCTCCCAAAACATCTCGGGTGTAACGATACGGGGTGCCGCAAACCCGTGCCTGGCACAGATGCGACCGAGATGAACCGTTTTGTTTTGATTGGCCAGATGTCGCACGTTCCAACTCAAGATGTATTCTATCGCCGCGACCGCGGACACGGCGACGTGAATCGCGTCTCCGGCAATTGGGCCTGGCATTACGCGCTCTTTTATGAGGATTTCCGCCAGATTTACGGCATCCTGGTTCACCGTCAATGTTGGAAAATCGTGGATAAACTCCAATGCCGCACGCCGCCGACGCAAGCGCGGACTGGACAATTCCAACATCACCTCGCTCGAGGTGAAGAGATCGTGACGCTGGGCCTGAAATGCCCACCATTCAAGGCTCCTTTCGCGACGATGGATGCTTCCAGGATCCTTTCGATCGCTCACGCAGGCGCTGACGAAGCTCGTTTCCAGGTAAACCCTCGCCATGTTTCAACCAAGCAATCCTCTTTCGCGGAGATAATTCAAAACCAGCGTATCAAACGGCACCGCCGAGCTGGCGAAGAGATACGTCCCGCCGCGGCGGGTGATGTAGTCCTTGACGGACAGGCAGTAGGCGTTGAGGTTGGACTTGTACTGCTTCATCAACGGCTGGGTGATGCTCACCTCGGCCATGTCGTCATCCTCGACGTCGCGGAGCTTGAGGTCGCCCTGCAAATCCGGGTCGATCTCCTGGGGTGCGAGAATCTGCACGGCGAAGAGGTCATACTTGCCGCCGCTGACGTAGCGCAGGCCGCTCTCGTAGCCGCCCTTGTCGAAGAAGTCGGAGAGGATGATGCACACGCCCTTCTGGCGGTGAGTCAGTGCGAATCGCTTGCACGCCTCGGCCAGGTTGCTGGCGCCCTGCGGCTTGAGGTTGATGAGGAAGTCGATCATCCGCGCCACCCGGGTGCGCCCGCGCAGGCCGCCGGTGTCATCGACGACGCCATCACCGATGGCCGAGATGGAGACGCGGTTGTAATTGACCAGCCCGATATAGCCCAGCGCCGCCGCGACCTTCTTCATGTACATCGCCTTGTTCGGGTCGCCAAAATCGCAGCTCTTGCTGACATCGACGAGGATGTGTACGGCCAGGTCCTCCTCCTCCAGAAAGAGCTTGAGGAAGAGCCGGTCCAGGCGGGCATAAATGTTCCAGTCGATGAAGCGGAGGTCATCGCCGACGACATAGTTGCGATAATCCGCAAACTCCACCGACTGCCCCCGGCGCTTGGACCGCCGCTCCCCCTTCATCTTCCCCGCCAGCAGCTTGCGCGACATGACATCAAGCTGGTCGAGCCGGGCCATGAACTCGCTGGTAAGCAGCGGCTCATCCTTCTTCGTAACCGGAGGTTTGATGGGGGCGGTAGACATGCTGCTAAAGTTTCATCTCCCGCAGAAGCGCATCGCGTTCAATCCGAAGATGATTCACGACAGCACTTAGGATCGCGGCAAACGTGCCGACTTTGATTGGATTATGCATCGGTACCGCCGCATGGTGTTCTCCATGGAGCTGCGTCGTCATGTACACATGGTCACCTTTCTGGCGAGTGACTTCGTAGCCAACACGTCGCAGGCCCTTGACAAGATCAGCACCTGATACATCGCGTGGCAGCTTCATCGAGCGATGACCTCATCGCGAACAAAGTGAAGGTGAATAGTGTCCGGCTTCTTCTCGTGATCATCGAAGGATGCGTCGATCGCATCCCTGATATTGGCGATGAGCCCCTCTCGTGTATCACCTTCTGTGAAGATATCACGATTGCCATCGGGCCAATGGGCCTTGGCGACATAACCGCCGTCAACTGTGTCTTCGCGAATAATGAAAGTTATTTCGCTCATTGTGTCATCACCTCAATTTCGCCGCTGTGTTGCTTCTGGTTGATCATAAGCGCCACCCGCTCGGCCTGCCTGCGGTCTTTGCAGACTATCGCGAACTCGCCTCTGCCCTGCTTGCCGTTCCAGACAAACCACTTGTGGGCCAGTCCCTTGGCGACGCGGACCTTACCGAGACTCTTGGGGATCTTGTAGGTGGCCATAACTCAGGCCTTGGCGGTGGCCAGTTCCTCCTGTACGGCCGTGGGGGTTTCAGAGACGACCTTCTCCAGCACCATGTCCGTGGTGATGCCTTCGGCCTCGCCTTCGAAGTTGAGGATGAGGCGGTGGCGCATGGCGGGGACGGAGACTTCCTTGATGTCCTTGAAAGACACATGGAAGCGGCCATCGAGGAGGGCGCGAACCTTGGAGGCGAGGGTGATGGCCTGGGCGGCTCTTGGACTTGCGCCGACTCTGAGGAACTGGTTGACCATGGGAATGGCGAACTGGCCTTGCGGATGGGTGGCCAGGACGCAGCGGATGGCGTAGTCCTGAACGTGGGGGGCGATGACCACGCGCTTGACCAGCTCCTGGTGGCCGAGAATCTTCCTGGCGTCGAGCACGGGCCGGATGTCGACTTTGTGGCCGGTGGTGGTGCGGTCGAGGATCAGCTTGAGTTCCTCGCGGCCGGAATAGCGGACCAGGAGCTTGAAAAAGAAACGGTCAAGCTGGGCTTCGGGAAGGGGATAAGTTCCTTCCTGCTCCAACGGGTTCTGCGTGGCCATGACGAAGAAGGGTTCCTCGAGCTTGCGCTGCTCGCCGCCGGCCGTCACTTGCTTCTCCTGCATGGCTTCGAGCAGGGCGGACTGGGTCTTGGGGGTGGCGCGGTTGATTTCATCGGCGAGGACGATCTGGGCGAAAATCGGGCCGTGGATGAAGGTGAATTCGCGGTGACCGGCCTGGTTCTCCATGATGACGTTGGTGCCGATGACGTCAGCGGGCATGAGGTCGGGGGTGAACTGGATGCGGGAGAATTTGAGGTTCAGGGATTGCGCGAGGGTGCGGATGAGGGCGGTTTTGCCCAGGCCGGGCACGCCTTCGAGGAGGGCGTGGCCGCCGACGAAGAGGCAGGTGAGCACGCCGTCGACGATGTCCTCGTGGCCGACGATGGCTTTGCCGATTTCGGCCTGGACAGCGCGGTAGTCATGACGAAAGGCATCGCACTGCGCCTGAAGCTGCGGGTCGATGCCGGGGACATTGGGTTGAGGCATGATTTAATCTTCTCCTTGTTCTTTCTCTTTGATTTTCTGTTGGGCGCGGCGCTTGGCTTCCAGGAGCGAGCCGGTGTAGCCGGGGCCGGTGGGGGCGCCGGTTCCCTGGGGTTTCTTGGGGGCGGAGGGGATGGGGCGGTCGGTAGCGCCGCCGACGACCTGGGTGATATCGCCTTCGACGCCTTTGGCTTCGAATTTGGCCTTGGGATTCGGTGTGGCGGGTGCGCCGCGCGAGGGAAGCGGGGCGGCGGAGTCGCCGGTTTTGAATTTGGTTTCGACCACCTCATCGCGGACGCGCTTGAGGGCATCGAGAGTCTGTTTGGATTCGATCTGCCGGGCGACGGTGAAGCTGCGGACACGGTCGGCCACGGCGAGGGCGAGGCGCTTGGTGGATTGCCAGTCCCAGGCGATGCGGCGGGCGGCGACGTCGATGAGGATCAGGCCCAGGAGAATGGGGAGAAGGATATCCCAGACGGGGAGCGGAGAGGCACTGGGCTTGAGGCCTTCGCGCGTGAAGAGGTCGGCGGAGTCGGGGCTGAAGGCTTCGATCACGCGGCCGCCGCTGCGGGTGGCGATTTCTTCGAGCAGGCCGTCATTGCTCTTGAGCTCGCGGGTTTCGGGAGAATCGTTGATGGCCAGGCCGGAGATGAGCCAGCCTTGCTGCTTCTCGCCGCCGGTGTAGCGGAGGGCGACGACGTAATTGCCGGGCGTGGTGATGGGATAGTCGGCGACGTAGCTTCCCGGGCCGTTTTGAACGAGGCGGACTTCGTGTTGCTTGCCTTCGGGATCGACGACGGTGCCGCGGATGTTGAGGAAGTTGGTGAAGCCGGCTTCCTTGTTGGTGACTTCGACGGTGATGCGGGCGCGATCGCCGATGCGCTCGGTGGTGGTGGAGAAGTCGGTGGACATGGGAGGGCGGGAGACGCCGCGGACCATTTGCGTCCAGAATTTTCCGTACGCGCCGGCGTACTGGGGGCTGAGCCACTGCTCATCCCAGACGGGAGTGGCATCGGAGGTGAACGCCGCGGCCTTGCCCAGGCCGGCCTGCCAGTGGGCGAAGAGGGGATCGATGTTCTTGCCGTCGAGCGAGGCGACCAGGGGCAGCTCGATGGTGGGATTGATTTTCTTGGCGGTGAGAACAAGCCCATAGATCGGCGGGGGGGGCGGGATGTTCTTCATGATGTCGCTGGTGTTGTCTTTCACGCTGACGGTGATGGGAGGGGCCTTGCTCTCCTGCAAAAGCGTGCGGCGGACGACGGTGGCTTCCTTGATGAAAATCTGCGGGAGTTGGTTGGGATTTTTCTCGATCGGGCCATAAAAGCGGCCGCCGGTTTCCTGGGCGATCTGCTGCATGGTCGGAGGGACCATTCCCTGGTGGGGGTAGACACTGACGGTGGAGATGGAAATCTTCGCGGCCTTGATCTGGGCCATCAGCTTGGCCTGCGGCGGGCTGGGGTCGCCGTCGCTGATGATGATGATGTGCTTCTGGGCGGCGTTGGAATTTTTGAGGCAAACCCCCCCATTGCCTGCGCCGTTGACGGCCAATTCGAGGCAGTCATCGAAGCTGGGCATGTCGCCGGGGGTCATGCGTTTGATGGCGGCGATGACTTTGCTGCCATCGCCTTTGGCGGCGAGGGGGTAATCCCAACTGCTGCCGCCCACGCCGCCCCCGCGTGGGCCGCCGCCGCCCCAGTTGAAGCTGATGACGCCGATGTCGTCCCGGGCGGAGAGCGTTTCGGAGGCCTTGATGGCGCACTGCTCGCCCCAATAGTTTCCATCGGGCATCTCGCAACTGTGGATGACCAGGACGAGCGCGCCCTTGGGCATTTGCCGCTGGGCGGGGATGTCCATGTTGACGGGGAGGACTTCCTCGATTTTCGTTCCCTGCCAGCCGCCAGCGCCGAAGGAGTCGGGGCCGCCGACCATGATCAGGCCGCCGCCGAAGTCATGGACGTAGGAGGCGATGACCGCGTCGTGCTTGTCGGAGAGGCCGCTGCCGGCGGTGGGGGTTCGGCCGTGGGGGACGTTGTTGAGGATGATGGCGTCGTAGTTCTGAAGGGCGACCAGGTCTTCGGGGACCTGATCGACGTTCATGGATTCGACGTTGATCGATTCGGCCTTGAGTGCATCTTCGAGGACTTTGCCAGCGCCGTCGCGGGTGTTATCGATGTGGAGGATTCTGCCCTGGCCCTTGACGAAGGTGAAGGCGCTTGCGGTGTTGTTCTCAAGGAGCGTGTCGCCGGGCACCGAACGCTGAGTGGCCGAGGCGGTGCGGGAGTTGACGACGTCGGGCTCGAAAAGGGATTTGAACCGGCGGACGCCGAAATTCTTCAGGGCGGGGACATGGATGCGCTCGACGTGCTTGCGGGGCTCGATCTTGCCGTCGGCGTTGATGGTGGCGGGCTCGAGGGTGATTTTGCGCTGGTCGAGGCGCTGGGATTCTTCCAGGACGGTGAGAGTGCCGGTGACGGGCTCGGTGTTGGTGGAGATGAGGCTGACGAAAATGTCGAACGCATCGCTCTCGCGCTTCCAGGAGGGGGCGGAGAGGCGGTCGATGAGGACTTCGTTGTTGACGTTGTAGCTCAACTTCATCACGTCGATGGGGACGCCCTGGGAGACGGCGGCGGAGAGTGCTCCTTCGAGGTCGCCGGCGGTCTGGTTGCCGTCGGAGATCAGGAGGATTCGGCGCATGGCATCCTTCTGAAAAGTGGCCAGGGCGAGCTGAATCGCCGAGGCGATGTCGGTGGCGTTGCCCTTGTCGCGGATGGCGCGGGCGTCGAGGAGGAGGGTGGTGTTGGGCATGGAGTCGATCAGGGGAGTGCGGTCGAAGCTGATGACGCCAATGCGGTCGTCGCGATGGGTTTTGTGCTTGGGGTCGGCGGAGGCGCGCAGATAGTCTTCGATGGATTCGTCGAGATTGCGGCCGGGATAGCCGCGGACGTGCATGGTGGATTGGGAATTGTCGCGGACGACCATGACCTGGACGTCTTTGTGGACGCGTTGCCAGCGTGCCCCGGCGAGGATGAGCACAAGCAGCAACAGGACCATCAGACGCAGGACGATCGCCACCCACTTTCGAACCGGTCCCATCCCGGCCAGCGAACGAATTCCAAGGAGCACGATCGGCGCAGCCAGCGCTGCAAAAATCAGCGCGGCCTTCCAGCCGGGCATGTATTCGAGGTCGATCAGCCAGGCCAATGGCAGGAGCGGCGTCAGCATCAGCATTCCATTGTACAGTCGCTAAAACTTGAACACCTGCAAACGATTGTTCCCGGAGTCCACTGTGACGATCCTTCCGTTGCGATCGACGGCGGAGGCCCAGGGGTAGGCCAGTTGGCCGCTCTCGCGGCCGGCGAGGCCCCAGGTGGCCAGGCCCTTGCCAGTTTGTTTGTCGATCAACTGGACACGATTGTTCCCGAATTCGGTGACGATGAGGTGGCCGTGGGTATCTTCATCGAGGCCATAGGGGAAGCGGAACTGGCCGAGGGAAGTGCCGATGGAGCCGATGTGGCGGAGGAAGGTGCCATTGATGTTGAAGACGGCGATGCGGTGATTGCAGGCGTCGGTGACGTAGAGGGTTTCATCGTCGATGACCATGGATTGGGGGCGGGCGAACTGGGCGTCTTCCTGGCCGAAGTGGCCGATGGTGCGAATGACTTTGAGAGTATTGGGATCGAAAATCTGGATGCGGTCGTTGTCGCCATACTCGGAGACGTAGATGTTGCCGGATTTATCGAAGGCGACGTCGGTGGGATAGATGAATTGGCCGGGCTCACGGCCGAAGGTGCCCCAGTCTTTGAGGAATTGGCCGGTGGGGGAATAAACAGCGACGCGGGCGTAGTGGGTATCGGCGATGTAGACGTTGCCGTCGGGGCCGACGGAGAGGCCGGTGGGTTTGCCGCGCTCCCAGTTGGGCATGCGCCATTCATTGATGGTCTTGCCATCGTGATTGATGCGCTGGATGCGGGCCATGCGATCGACGAGGAAGAAGCAGTCATCCTTTTTGCTGTAGCAGATGCCGCGGGGATAGACGGTTTGATTGGGCCCGACGCCGGTTTCGAACCAGATGGCCTCGGGTTGTTTGCCGTCGTCGCAGCCGGCGATGATCAGCAGCGCGATTGCCACGATGGGCAGGGCGGAGCGGCGGAGGAAGGCGGTGATTTTGAACCCCAGATGCATCAGCATGACAAAACCAGCTCCGAGGAGCACGACCAAAACGACCAGCAGCAGCGCGCCTTCGAGGACTTCATCGTTGCGGAGCATGTGGACCCATTGCATGAGCATGGGGACCATCATGGGCGGCCGCTGCGGCGCCAGCAGCACGGATGCGCCGACTTCGGTGATGCTCAGGATAACCACCAGCACCGAGGCGGCGGCCAGCATCGGCCAGAGCAGCGGCCAGACGACGGCGGCGGCGGTTCGCCAGGGGCCCGCGCCATCGATGGCGGCGACATCACGCAACTCGCGCATCGCACCGGACCAGCCACCGTGGCCGGCCAAGAGGGTCAGCCACGCAAAGCGGCCAAGGTATGCGATGACCATGACCAGCGCGCTATTGTAAATCAAACCAAACAGCTCTCGCCCGGAAACCCCAAGGCTGGAAAGGGGCCATGGGGTCGCTCGATTGTATATGCGGATGTCGGCAATCGCCAATAGCTCTCCGCCGATCAAAAAGGAAAGCAGGGCGAGCAGGAGCAGGGGGCGGGCGCGGCGGACACAGGACAGAGCGCCCAGGATAAAGGCGACGAGGCCGGCGGCGAGGCCGATCGAGAGGGAGCCGAAGGTCTGCGGCCAGGCCCAGAGAAGGATGCGGACGGGCATCGAATGGCCGGCTGAGTCGGCGTGCCAGCGATAGGGGGAGATGGAGAGGACCATGGCGGCGATGGGGGCGATGAGGGTGACGAGGATGAGGAGCGTCGCGGAGATTTTTGAGACGGGGCCGGCGTTGAGGATGCGCGGCCAATTGGGGATGTCGATTTCGGCGGCGGAGGAGAGTCGGCGGATGCTGAGGATCACGGCGATGGAAAGGAGGGAGACGATCAGGAGCATCGGGGCGGCGGTGGCGATGGCGATGGCCGCGCGCTGGGGTTGATCGGGGCTGGCCGAGCCGCCGCCGGAGATGACGCCGGCGACGGGATTGGAGGGTGAGGCGAATGCGCCGGTTTCGAAGATGGTGCGGATTTCGGTGGCGAAGACGCTGATGCTGCCGCGCTCGTAAACGGCGAATTCCTGCATGGCGAGGATCATGACGATGGCGAAGGAGGCGAGGGCGGGGCCGGCGAGCTGGCGGGCGGTGATGCGGAAGAGTGCGCCATCGAGGAGGGCTTGTTGCTGCACCTGGGAATCCATGTAGCGCAGTGCCAGGCCGATGGAGATGGCGGGGAGCGGCCAGAGCCAGGCGGCGAGGGTCCAGATGCAGCGGGCGATGTCGGCGGGGCCGCCGGGATCGATGGTGATGCCGGCGAGGCGAAAAATTTGCACCCAGCCGTAGCCGTAGGTGATGGAGGGAATGAGCAGGCCGAGGGGGAGGAGGAGGATGAGGGTTTTGGAAAAGAATCCGCGGCCGCGGCCGATGACGATGGCGGCGGGGATGGAGATGGCCGTGGCGAGAAGAGCGGCCGCGCCGTTGTAGAAGACAGTGCGGGCGAGGAGGGAGAGTTGGAAGGCCGAGGGTCGAAGCGAGGTCCAGGCGCTGGGATGCGTGAGGACTTGCGCGAGCATCCACGCCAGAGGGAGGAGGGAGCAGATGCCGACGATCGTCCAGAGGGGGATCGTGGCCAGGAGAGAAGTGCGTTTGGAGTGGGTCGGAATCACCTGCCCTCGAGGATCTTCAGGGACAGCTCCACGGCATCCTTCATGTTAGCGGCGGCGTTGGTGTAGTCGATCGGCATGAACTTGACGTTGGGCGCGGGATTGAAGACGGAGTAGCGGGCGAAATGGCGGTCGATGAGCTGGTATTCGACGGTCTGGGAAAGGAGGTAGTCGATCAACTTCCTGGCATTGGCATCATGAGGCGCGCCGGCGACGAGGGCGACGGTGCAGGGGAGGGCGAGAGCGCCCATTTCATTGGGTTGTTGATCAGGGAGGACCATGTCGAGTTTTCCTCCTTCGCGGGCAGCGGCATCGACGTCGTCGTTGTCGGTGATTCCGGCGAGCATCTGGCCGGCGCCGACGAGCTCGGCGACGATGGAATTGCCGCCGACGAGGCGTAATTGATTGTCTTTGAGGCTGGTCAGATATTTCTGGAAATTGTCGCGGCCCATGGTGGTGTAGAGGGCGGCCATGTGGCCCTTGGCGGTGCCGGCGGTGGGGCGGGAGAGGCAGATTTTGGATTTGAGGGAGGGATTGGTGAGATCGTGGATGGAGCGGAGCGGAGTCGGGGATTTTGGGCTGACGGCGAGGATGCGGACGCGGAGGGAGGTGCCGGCCCAGAGGTTGGCTTTGTCCTTGAATTGGGCGGGGATTTTGGCGGAGGAAGGGGAAGAGTAGGCGGTCAGGACTTTCTGGCTGGCGAGATTGATGGTGTGGAAGGGTTCGTTGCTCCACCAGACGTCGGCCTGGGGGTTGTGTTTTTCGGCTTCGAGGCGTTCGGCGAGGCCGGCGGTTTTGGTGGCTTCGGCGTCGGTGCGGAGGATGACGGTGATGCCGGTTTGGCGCTCGAATTCGTTGATGATGGGACGGGCGACGGGCTCGTCGACGGAGGTATAAACGATGACTTCTGAACGACTAGCCTCTTTGGTGCGGTCGCATGAGCAAGCAAGAAAAACGACAACTACGAAACTGAGCGAGACGATGCTGGTCTTACAGGAGGGTTTCAAAGCGAATTGTTGAATGACTTCGAAGAGGATTACGGCTAAATCGAGCGTGGAGGCTTGAGTGAGTGTCTGAAAGTATGACCGGCCAGAGCAAGTGCGATTGCAATTTCACCAAAGAGAGGTATCAGTCCCCATTTTCCTTTGATCCCGTCGAACATCTGCCCAACCAATACGCCCAGCAAGAAAATCGAGAAGACGAACATCACCGCTGCGGCCAGGAAAGCTGTTACGTAACGCATATTCCATCATTTCAGCGCATCTTCCATGACCTTAAAGTATCGCCGCTGGACTTCCTGGGTGCGGCGGTCGGCGCGGGAGTCATCGACATCGTCGCCTTCGTCGGCCTGGCCGGCTTTGATGACTTCCTGGAGCTTCAATTTCGACTCGCCTTTGACGGAGCGATCCTTCACATAAATGCTGGCGAGGTGTTTGCCGTCTTTGTCGTAGTAGGATTTGGAAGTCTCTTCCTTGACTGAAAATGGCGCGGCGTTCTTCTGGCCCTGGCCGCCAAAGCCCTGGCCGGGGCCGCCCATGCCTGCGCCTTGTTTGTTATTGGGATCGCCGGGTTTCCACTCGCCCTGGCCGGGATTGCCGGGTTTGTCGCCATTGCCGGGATTGTTGCACTGGCCGGCGGCCTGGGCCATCGCTTGCTGCATGGCCTGCTGCATCTGCTGGATTTGTTGCGCATCCTGGGCGACGGCCTGCATCTCCTGGAGCTGCTGGGCCATTTGCGCCTGGGCGTCGGCCATCTGCTGGCCATTCTGATTGCCGCCGTTTTGCGCGGCCTGCTGCATGGCCTGGGCCATCTGCTGGGCGGCCTGGGCCATGCCGTTGGCCTGCTGCTGGGCATTGGCGGCCTGCTGCGCCTGCTGCATGGCCTGTTGCATCTGCTGAATCTGCTGCTGATTCATTCCCTGCTGCTGCATCTGCTGGGCGAGCTTTTGCTGCATCTGCTGAATTTGCTGTTGCGCCTTCTTATCACCCTGGGCGGCCTGCTGCATGAGCTGTTGGGCTTGCTGGATCTGCTCCTTGGTGACGCCGGCTTGCTTCATCTGCTCGGCCAGCTTTTCCATGGCCCGGGGGTCCTGGGCGATCTGGGCCAACTGCTGGGCCATGCTTTCCATCTGCTTGGCGGCTTCCTTCTTCTGATTGGGATCCATCTTGTCGAGCTGCTTGACGGCCTCATCGAGTTTCTTGATGGCCTGGTCGTAATCACCCTTGACCAGCTCGCGCTGGGCGTCGGCGACGGGGCCTTTCTGGTCGCTGGGCACGTTCATCGACTTGAACATCTTCTGATTGGCCTGGGCCTGGGCGAAGTTTTTGTTTTCCTTGGCTTTTTCTTTCAGGCCCTGGTCGGCCTTGTCCATGGCATCCATGATTTTGCGGGCGGTCTTGGAAGTGTCCCGGCCGGGCTCGCCGAGCATTTTTTGAAGCTCGGCCTTGGCGAGCTTGACCTGCTCATGGTCGGCCAGATTGGGGGGGATGACATCGAGCCTGGCGATGGCTTCTTTCACCATCACGCGGTTTTCGGCGATCTTGAGCTGCTCGTCGCGCCTGGCTTTTTCTTTTTCGCGGCGGCCGAGGATGTCGAATGAGGGGAAGAACATGAAGGCGAGAAGGGCCAGCACGACGGCGACGATGGCGAAATAGCCGATCATCGGGAAGTTGATGCCGAAGTGGCCATCGAGGCGCACATTCCGGGCGGTGTTTTCGGCGTCGCGGACGACGGCCTGGGCGAAGGGGTCCTGCACGGAGCGGACAGAGAGGGCGGTGGAGAATTTTTCCTTCAGATCAAGCCGCTCATCGAGGGCGACGGCGGCGGTTTCGCGGGTGGGGCTGCGGAGGAAGGTCATTACGACGGCGATGATGCCGACGAGGCCGAGGCCGACCCAGAAGGTCTGCCTGGGGATGCCAAAGTGAAAAAGGCGCTCGATGATGAGCAGAGCGAGGGTGCCGGTGGCCAGGGTGAAGGCGGCGGCGGCCAGCCACTCGACGAGGATGGAGAGGGTGAGGCGAACTTGAACGGTGGAGATATGGCTGTCGATGCGGCTCATGGAAGACCTCCCTGGGGGGTATCGGCCAACAAAGGATTATAAGTTGTTTGGGGCCTCGGTTCCAATTGGAATTATTAGACGCTCTTATAGAGGATAGGTTTCAGGGGTCCGGCGGCGCCTGGGTTGCAAGGCCGCTTTTAACGACGGGCGGAGTCATGGGGCGATATGATGCGTCCGTCGGACGGGATTGATTGAGCGGGAGATGAAGGCGAAGTGAAATCGCAAGCCGGGGGGGGGGATGGGGATTTGCGATTTGAGATTTGCGATTGGAGGAGGGGGCGGTGGGTTTGATTCGTCAAAAAATTGGGCTCGGTGAGAGCTAAAAGTGGCGATTTTGGGGTGATGGAGGGGGATTTGGGTTCGATTTGTTGTTTTGTTTTTCTCCGGTGGCGGTGTTTTGGGCTGGTCTGTGGTCGGTTGTTGGTTGTTGGTTGTGGGGCGGGCTGGGCGAGAAAAAAAGTAGCGCGAGAGGGGTTGGGGGGCGGTTTTTTGTAAAATGAAGGCGGGGCGGGGGTTGTGGAGAGGGTTGGGCAAGAAGTTATTAAGAAAGGGGGTCCCGTTAGGTCCTTTTTGTGTCCCGTTTGGGTCCCGAAAAGGTCCCGGGGGAGGGGAATTGGGTCCTGGTGAATGAAAAGCGGGTCCCGGGGCGGAAGAGAGGATAGAGGATAGTAGATAGAGGATAGAGAGAGCGCGGAAGGGGCGGGGGTACGGCTGAGTGGGTGAGACGAGAGCATTGCAAACCCCCTTTCTGGTGTTGGGTCCTCAGATATTCTATACGTTTTAGATTGGCGTTTGTTCGGGGGAAATGCGGAAGAATTAATCGCAGAGGCGCAGAGACGCAGAGATGCAGAGAGGCGGAGGTGGCGAGGGGAGGGGCGTGGCTGGCTTCAGTTGAATTCGCGGATGCATGGGGGCGAGTACGCCCCCCTGCGACCCCCGAAATCCGGGGAGATAACGTCACCTGCGGTGACTGACTGGAGGAAGTTTATTCAAGGCGGGGGAGGATGGGAGGAGAGGGTTGGGGGATGCGTGGGGTGGCGCGAGACGGGACTCGCTGCCCCTGTCGCCACGGCGACCCTTCGGCCGGTGTCCGTTTCTGCACGGACACAACCACCCGCAGGCGGACAGGTAGTGGGGGTTAAGCGCAGAGGGATTAACTAAAGGTGACGCGAACCTTTATATTACGGTTCGCGTCACCTTTAATTAAAAACGTCGCCTTTAATTAAAATCACCTTTAATTCAAACCACCATTAATTCAAACTGCGTCCAGAGTTTAGGTTGGCGACTCCGATCCCGACGATGAATCCTCAGTCTTTTTTGCGGGTTGTTCGAGAAGCTCTCGGCCGAGGTTAAGTTTTTCGAAGAACACGGCATTACGCTTCTGCGCATCGAGGATTAGCTTGTCGAAGGATATGACCTCAATGTACGCGCCATAGCTTGGGTTGTACCCGAAGAAGCCCTGATGATCCGGCGTCAAGATAAGTCCGCCCGATTTGGCGTATGCTCGCATTTTCTCTGTGAGATCGCATATAACGTAAGCATAAAAAGGTGTGTTGGGATTCACAGCGCCCATGGGCCGTCCATCTCTCGCAATCGCGGTGCCTTGTTTGATCCTGTCAATGTACTCCAGGACTTGCATGATCGGGTTTTTATCATCCTTGTAGTCATCTCGCATTGGACGTTTGAATTCGACGATGACTATCCCTCCAAAATTCTGCGAAGTCTCTGAGAATGCAAAGGGTTGATCGAAGATTAGCAAATCAGGTCGCAGATGTGCGTCCGATTGAATCGGTTCAATATTGTCAAGGTACTTGTCCGAGGACAAATACCGGTGGAAAGCCAGCCGCTCGTCGATAATCCAAAGGTTCATCTGCTCAATCGACACGTCGGCCGAAGTCTTGCGAAGCGGGAAAATGATTCGATGAACGTCCTCTTCAATGCTGTATTTTCCGTCGGGCCGACGACGAAGCTGTTCTGCGAAGTAAGAGAGAATGGCCTTTCGATGGGCGACGTAGACGGCCAATTGATGCTTGCCCTTGTCATTCCACTCCTGAAGAAACTGCGACACCTTCTGCTGATGCTCGGTGAAGTCGCCAACTTCTTGACCTGTATCTTCAAGGATTTCGTAGGCCCGCTGCTTCAGCTCTCGGCCATATTCTTGATCGCGCTTGTAGAGTTCGAGGTCCAGCGCCGGCTCGGCAAGTCCAGGTGGGATCGACTCAAGCAAATCCTTCCGATGTAGATAGAGCGGTCGATACTGATAGGCTTTCTCCTCCACATACCGCCGAATTTGTTCGTCCTTTGCTTTTGCGATTGGAGCAAGATGTGGTTCAAGAACAGTCTTTGCCTCTTCGACTGCTCGAACCACCATCTCGTCCCATGTGATATCGCCATCAAAGGGAAGTTCCCCATTGGTGGTTTGATGAAAGTCTGTCCGTTCAGCCATCACACACTCATTCAAGTAACTGCTGGACAGGTAGCCTGTGTAGATCATGGATTTGCCGGTCGTTTCATCCGTCAGGCTCTTGGGAAGATTGCTTATGTGATCTACGAGCGGCTCACTGCGAGCGGGTCGGTCGTGGGCGCAGAAGTGAAGGTGATGTGGGGTGTCGTGGGTTTTTCGCATGAAGATGTGATTGAGCTTGAAGTCCTTTCCTTTCAGCCTGAATCTCGTCGTTTGGGACGACAGCTTTAGGTCTTTATTGAACAGGTGATTCAAGTCTATTGTTGTCTGCGTGACAGGATCAGAAAGGGTAATTTTTGGAACTTTCGGCATGGCGAGAAATTCCACGCAATGATCCACGATATGAAGTGCGAGTGTGTTCACGCGCCGAGGACATGCTTCTTTGTATTCGGAGAGCATATCCTTCAGTGTGACGACAGTTCGTCGTTGAACCGCCTTGGTTGAGACAACCATGGGATCGCAGATACCGTTGGCTGCGAGATTGAAACCAAAAGTACGATTTTGAAGCGCATCGCTGCCGAAGATGCTGTCAACTCGTACATCCGAGAATGTCTTGAGCCACATCAAGCGGCCCACGCCCTGACCGCCGATATTCCTTTTGTACGGCGTGTCGGCCTCAGCGAATGATTTGAAATTTGCATCGTCGAAGCCGATCCCGTTGTCGCTAATACTGAAGCTCTTGATGTGGAGATCATCCAGCTTTTGACCATCGGCGGTCGCGAGTACCCCTTGAAAGCCATCTCGCTCAATAGCAATATCAATTGTTCCGCGTTCCGGTTGCGCGGAATCCACAGACTGGATGGAATTTACGATGGCCTCGAACAACGGCAGAAGGCTGTTTCGGGCGTTCGGTGCGAGGCGAATCTTCGCAACTCGACCTGCAAGATTCATGTCCATAAAGAGCCTCGCCAGCGTTCAGAGACTCGTTGCACCGTCTCCGTTCGGTCTCCCTGCCTTGTGACAGCTCATCCTTGGCATGCAGGATAGTTTTGCCGTAGACCAAAGGCAATTGATGGGGGCGAATTAAAGGTGGGCGAATTAAAGGTGACGGGCATGAAACGGGGACTGGGCTAGTTTTTGAAAAAAGGCAATAAACTAGCCCAGTCCCCGTTTTCGTCCACTGGATGGGGGGAACGGGACGGATGTGTGGCGGGTGGGGGGATGCGGATGTATTTTACAATTTCCCATGACCGAGCGGGAGGTCAAATGTCGAAGCGTGCGGTGAAAAAGGTGCGGAGGGGCGGCGGCGGGAACGCCGCGGCCGATCCTGGGGCCAATCACGGTGCTTGCGGCAGTGGACGCTACTTTCGGGAGAGGGTCAAAAGAGGGTACAACGAAGATTATGGCTTGCTCGCGGCTTTTTTTGCAGAGGCGGTTGGGCGCCGTTTGTGATTGCGTGAGGCGGGCTGGAGTTGAGCGCCTTCGAAGATGCTGGATTCGCGGGCGTTATGCTCGAGCCAGGCGCGCCGAGCGGCGGGTTTGCGAATGTAGCGGTTGGAAGTTATGAGGGACTTGGGCATTTGTCTGCTCATTGTATCGTCGGTTCGTGTGGCCGCCCACATTTGAGACATTCCGTTCGTTCTTGACATGTGGGGGTGGGGGTTTGAGCATAGGTTGGATTCAGATGGCAAATCCGCAGATCAGCGTCGACGTTCTTATCTATGGCGGGGGAATAGCGGGGGTGTGGATATTGGATGAGCTGAGGCGGGGGGGGATTCATGCGGTTTTGGTGGAAAAAACGGCATTGGGCGAGGGGCAGACGATCGCATCGCAGGGGATCATTCATGGGGGGCTGAAGTACATGTTTGATGGGAATGTCACCGCGCCGGTGAAGGCGATTGCGGAGATGCCCGTCATCTGGAGGGAGTGTTTGCGGGGGGAGCGGGAGCCGAATTTGGCGGGGGTGAAAGTCCGGTCGGAGTGCTGCTGGTTGTGGGGGACGGGGTCGATCAAATCGCGGATTTTCATGGCGGGGTCGACGATAGCGCTGCGGGCTGCGCCGGAGGCGGTGGAGAGGGAAGAGTGGCCGAATGCGCTGAAGGAGGTGAAGGGGAAGGTGATGCGGGTGGGGGAGCAGGTGGTGGATACGGTGAGCTTGATGGGGAAATTCCTGGAGCGGAATCGGGGGAGGATATTGGGGGGCGATGTTGA
>JBGPEF010000032.1:0-19779 GCA_041482675.1 Tepidisphaeraceae bacterium
CCACCGCCAGTCTTCGAGCTTTGCCGTCTGCGGATTGCGGAGGACGTATTCGATGCAGGAACTCAGCTCGCGCTCGTCACGAATCAGCCGATCGTAATACTCAACCTGCCAGAAATCGCCCTTTCGGTTGAGTTGCTTGTTCGCTTCGTTGGCGGTGAAGGACTTCCATGAGTGCATCAGGCGCGACAGCGTCCATCCCTGCTTTGGTTGAACGATAACATGAACGTGATTGGGCATTACGCACCAGGCCAGCAGCCTGTATCTGGCGTCATCGAAATGCTTGAGCGCCCCCGCTACCAATTGTGCGATGGCCGGATTATGGAGCCAGCACTCGCCGTGTCCCTGGTCGAGATAATGCTCAATCTTCTCGGCGTGCAGTTCCAGAAGTCTATGTCTCTCGGATTGCGAGAGCGGTCGCTGCATCGCGGCGGCGCGATTGAGGATTTGATCGCGCTCATCACACCACTCCTTCAGCACGGATTGTGGGAGAGAATCGGCAAGGCGGAAGACAATGTGGTAGACGGAACCAGCCATGGTCCAATGATGAAGATATGCGCCTTGCCTGATTTGGAGGGAGGGCAGATGGCGCACGGGCGAGACGCCCGAGTTACCTGCTGAAGACACGGGCAAGATGCCCGTGCCACGGGGCGGTGCAGTCGCCGTGGACGTACAAAGTGTCGCACTGGTGAGAATCACACTTTTGACCTTGTCGAAGAGGTTCTTCTTCAGGCCGGCGCCGATGTTGATGGGGGCGGCGTGGAGGCTGATTTTCTGGGTGCTGCGCTGGGTGATTTCGATCCAGTAAACAGTCTGTTCGAGAGATTGAGAGATGATCACCTCGAGCATCTGGGCGGTGATGGAAATTTTTTCGGCCTGGGCGGTCAGCTCCGAGAGCTCCTCCTCTGAGTCGATGTGGGTGAGCATCGCCTTGAGGTGTAGCGAGAGGTCGCGGAGCTTGGGAGAGATTTCGTTTTCGATCCAGTGGGGCTGATTCACGCGGCCGTTGCTGCGGCCGTTTTGCTGCTGCCAGCGGAGGACGCGGGAGAAGAAGCGGTCGAGGCGGGAGGAGAGTTCCTCGATGTCGTTCATCGCATCCTGGGCATAGGGGCCGTGGGTGCTGAGCAGGCCTTTGCCGCGGCGGGGATCGAAGAGGTTGCGGAGCTGATAGCGGAGGCCGGATTCGCTGATTTTCAGGCCAAAATGATCGCCGGCGACATCCTCGACGGTGTGCGCCTCGTCGAGAATCACCGCGTCGTATTTGGGGAGATAATTCACACCGGCAGCGCGGAGGGCCAGGTCGGAGAAGAAGAGCGCGTGATTGACGATGAGAATCCGGCCGCTCTGCATCCTGCGTTTGGCGGCCTGCCAGAAACAGTCGTTGTAGAAATCGCACTTTTTGCCGAGGCAGTTTCCGTGCTCAGCGCAGACCTTATCCCACACATCCGAGTCGGGAAGGATGGGCAGATCGGCCAGGGAGCCGTCGGTGGTTTTGCCGGCCCAGTCGAGGACCATGTGCAGCGAATCAACCTGGCGATCGTATTCAAAGAGAGAGGTCGAACGGCGGCTGGCCTGCTCGAGGCGGCGCTTGCAGAGATAGTTGGAGCGGCCCTTTACGAGGACGGCGGTGAATTCATCGGGATAGACCGATTGAAGCAGCGGAATGTCCTTTTCGATGAGCTGTTCCTGGAGATTGATGGTGTGGGTGGAGATGACGATGCGTTTTTTTTGGCGCACGGCGAAGTCGATGGCGGGGAGCAGATAGGCGAAGGATTTGCCGACGCCGGTGCCGGCTTCGACGAGCAGATGCCGGCCCTCGGCCAGGGCGTCGCTGACCCCGGCGGCCATTTCCAATTGCTGGGGGCGAAACTCATATCGCTCGGCCAACCGGCGGGCGATCGCGCCATCGGGGGCGAGAATGTCGTGGAGCGTCGCGTTCATGGAGCGGGTTGTTAGGGTAACGTCAGGATTGGCGAAAATCCAGCCGCATGGCTCACTTGCCGATGTCTTCATTCCAAAGATGCGGGTGGGCGAGGATGAAGCCGGACATCATCTGAATGCACTCGGTGTCGTGCAGGTCGATGACCTCGATGCCATGCGAGCGGAGGAACGAGGGGGAGTCGCCGCCGGGGCCCTGGCCGCCGGGGAAATTCACGGATTCGCCGACAATGACCTTGGGAATTCCAAACTGGACGATGGCGCCGCTGCACAGGAAGCAGGGCATGAGCGTGGAGTAGAGGATGGTGTCGCTGTAGGTCTTCTGGCGGCCGGCGCGGGTGAGGCAGTCGATTTCGCCGTGGGCCATTGGATCGTTGTTCTGAACGCGTCGATTGTGGCCGCTGGAGATGATTTTATTGCGACGAACGAGGACCGAGCCTATGGGCAGGCCGCCTTCGGAGAGGCCAATGCGTGCTTCGTTTATCGCAGCCCGGAGGAAAAGGTCCATGGCATTCCTCTATCGCAGCGGTTTCTTTTTGGCACTTGTGGGCGGCCGGGGATATTTCGCGTCGGTGCGGGCGATTTTGGGGACTTCGACGATCACGTGATGGTCGGTTCCCGGCAATTGCGCGCGATGAATCGCGGGAGGGCCGCCGCCGAGCTTGGAAATGATGTTGTCGGCATCGGCCAGTTCCTCGATCACCTTGGCCCCTTTCATGGCCAGAAGCTTGCCGCCAATTTTTACCAGAGGCAGGCACCACTCCACCAGCAGATTCATCGGCCCCACCGCGCGGGCGGTGACGACATCGAACGATTCGCGGGCGTTGCCGCGGCCGACGGATTCAGCGCGATCGATGAAGAGTTGAACGTTGCGCAGGCGGAGGGCTTCGATTGTCTTGCCGAGAAATGCGGCCTTTTTCTGGGTTGATTCGATCAAAATCACCTGTGAATCCGGCCGCACGATGGCCAGCGGAATGCCAGGCACCCCGCCGCCGCTGCCGACGTCGGCCAGACCGTGGGAGCCCTTCGGAAGAAATGGGAGGAGCGTGAGGGCATCGCCGACGTGGCCGATTTCAGCGGCGCCGCGCTCGGTGATGCGGGTGAGATTGATCGTCTCGTTGGCCTTCAGCAGGAGGTCGAGATATTGGTCCAACAGCGCGTGCTGCTGGTCGGTCAGTTGAAGCCCCGCGGAACCGGCCAGGTGATGCCAGAGGTCGATCATGCTCAGTGCCGGCTAACGCTGCCGCCGTTTCTTGGTGCGGCTGCGGCCTCGGCCGTTGACATGCTCGATGCTGGTTACCAAAAGCAGATCGACTATCTTCATGTGGTCGTCAGGCGTGAATGCAACGACCGTACGCCCGCTGGGGGACAAGATGGCGAACTCGGGATGGACCACCCGCACGGAATCGCCATCGGCAAGGTTCATCTGAAATGGCCTAAACGGCTTCGCTTTGATCATGTCGCGAAGTTTTTCGCTGGTCATAGTTTGATTATACCTCGCTCATTCGCCGGGAATATAGCTGATGACGCCGTCGAAGGGACTGCTGGCCGTGGCATAGCGCTTTTTGGCGATGCGTCCCGCGCGACAGGCGAGCCGGCCGGCTTCCAAGGCGTGCCGCATGGCCTGCGCCATCGCAACCGGGTCCTTCGCGTGAGCAATTCCGGTGTTCAGGAGCACGCCATCCGCGCCCAATTCCATGGCAATGGTGACATCGCTGGCCGTGCCCACGCCGGCATCGACGATGACCGGATAATTGGGATCTCCTTCCTTGAGCGTTTCCAGGCAGAGGGAAATGTTGAGCGGATTGAGGATGCCCTGGCCGGACCCGATCGGGCTGCCGGCGGGCATGACGCTGGCCGCGCCGGCCTCTTTGATTCGCCGCGCGCTGATCGGGTCATCACTCGTGTAACAGAGAACGGTGAAGCCATCCTTCACCAGCTCGCGCGTCGCCTCCAGCGTGCCAACCGGATCGGGAAGGAGCGTTTTCTTATCCCCCAGCACTTCCAGCTTCACCCAGCCCGCGCCTTTGTTGTTCTGTTTTTCCAGCAGATCGCGGCCGAGCAGGGCCACGCGAATCGCATCGTCGGCGCTGAAGCAGCCGGCCGTGTTGGGAAGGATGATGTAGCGATTCAGGTCCAGAAAATCGAGCAGGCTGCGTCCCTGCTTATCCACCAGCCGCTCGCGCCGCACGGCCACCGTGACCACCTGGCAGCCGCTGGCATCGAGGGCCTGCTGCATGATCTCGTAGCTGGAATATTTGCCGGTGCCGACGAAGAGGCGGTTGGTCAGCTCGAAATCATTGATACGAAAGAGGTCGTTGGCCGCCATGAGTTTATTATACCCGCCAAAGAGACGCTTAACGCATTGTGTGCCGTCCACGGCGATGTTATCATGAACCGATAACATGATAATCTCATTCAGGGGACAGCTTGCGGAGGACCTGTTCTTTGACCGCAAGACTGGCGTTGTTCGCCGGTTCCCTGCTGACCTGACTGAGATCGCGCGGCGGAAATTGCAATACCTAAATTCCGCGCACCGGCTTCTGGATCTGCGGGCGCCGCCGGGCAACCGGCTCGAAGCGCTAAAAGGCAACCTCGCCGGCTATCACTCGATCCGGATCAACCAGCAGTGGCGGATCGTATTCAAATGGGACGACGGTGCGCGTGAGGTGCAGATAGTGGATTATCATTAGGAGCGGTTATGCGTCCTCCAAACCCCATCCATCCCGGCCGAATGCTCCTGGAAGAGTTCCTGCTTCCCTCGGGCACTTCGCAACGCGGCTTCGCATCGCGTGTGGGCTGGACAGTTGCGAAGCTCAACGAGCTAATCAATGGGAAGCGTGGAATTACGGCCGATTCCGCGCTTGATCTTGCGGATGAGTTGGGGACCACGCCGGAGCTGTGGCTGAGTTTGCAGATGTATTACGATCTGAACAAGGCTGAGGCGAGGCGAAAGAAGGCTTCCTGAGAATCATCCCCCGCCGACGAAAGTCACAATCTCCACCTCATCCCCCGCCTTGAGCGACTGATCGTATTTCTCAGTTTTGACCAGCCGTCGATTCAGCTCGACGGCGACGGTTTGCGGCTTGAGTTTGGCATCGGCCAGCAGCGCGAGGATGGTTGCGCCGTCGGCGACCTCTCGATTCTGGCCGTTTACCTTGATCAACATCGCCATTTAAAGATGCCCGCCCGCGGCGTGAATCGCAACACCGACGTAGATGATCGCGACGCCGATCCCGGCCAGAATTAACCCCACCAGAGCTTGAAGTCGTTGCGCGGCCAGGGGCGTCGATAGCGGGCGGGGCTGGGTTCGCATCTGCCGCAGGACCACCAGTCCTATGAAAACGGCAACCACCGACATGTAGATCGCGATCATCAGAATCCAATCTGCCGCCGAGTAGGGCCGCGCGTGCGAAAGTTCCGCTCGCGGATCGCGGCTGCCGGGGACGAGGAAAATCAGGATCGAAAGAATCAGCGATGCCAGGCCGAGCCAGGGGGAAGCCAGCGCGACCCAAGCCGGGGCGGGAGTGCGCTCTTTTCGTGGCTTGTCTTCAATGGGCTTGAGCGGCAGGTCGTCGCGGGGCATTTGCAAACGGTAAGAGGGCGAAAGTGCAAAGTAAATTGCAGTGGCCGGGCTTATAATGGCCGGGGAATGGCAGCTCGGATGCGCATAGCTTTCGCGGTTGGCGTGATGCTTATTGCGAGCGCGGCCGGGGCGCAGACAGTAGCTGTGCGCGGCGACTTGTTTAACTTTTCGGTCGGTCCTTATGCGGAGAGCCTCGAATGGGTGGTAGCGGATTCGAGATCGATCGTCCGCGGCACCGTTGAAAGCGTGACGGCCGATCACGTCACTTGCAAAGTCACGGAGATCATTCGCGGTGATGCTGCGGTTGGGGCAGTGATGATGGTCGCGCGGCCGAAAGACTCGCCGGCTCCGCCGGTCGGGCAGGATACGCTGTTTTTTCTCAACGCAAACCCCGGATCGAGCGCGGATCGATATCCGCTGGCACTGCGCTGGCGGGAGAGTTTCATTCCGCTCGATGGAAAGTCCGCGGCCATGTTAATGGATCGCACGGCAGTGACGAGCCCGCAGGAGATCATCGCCGTGGTGCGAAAGGCAAATGCCTACATGGCCGATCCGGCGAAAAGGCCGGTGGTGCTGTCATGCAGCACGCCGGCGGGCCAGCGATGCCTGATTTTGCCGCCCGATGATCGGCTCGAAAAGCAGGGCCGGCTGTGGGCGCGAAATAATTCCGTCGAAGACCGCGTGCTGGGCCTGCGGGCGCTGGCGCGTTTTAAGTCGGATGAGAATGTCGCGCTGGCCAAGGAGTTGCTGGCGGATACCCGAAGCAGGGGAGCGCGGGGCTCGGGCAAGTGGCAGTTTGGCACCTATCATGTCCGTGATGCGGCGGCGAATTTGATGGGGGGTTGGGGACTGGAGCGGCCGGATCTTCCGATGGGCGGGCCGATTTATACGTACCAGCCGATGATTCTCTCTCGGAGTTGTATCATCATCGTTGGAACTCTGGCGACGATTGCACTTGGATTGGGCTTGGCGCCCTGGCGCGGTCGGGGCGCTTTCGTTGGGTGGGCAATTCCAGTCGTATGCATCGCCGCGATTACCGGCCTGTCGATCGTCTGGGTGCGAAGCCAGAAACGCGTCGATGAGGTGATGTTCACATCCGGCCATTCACACCACGAGATCGCTTCGTATCAGGGGGGCATTCAATACATGGTCATGCGCGAATGGACGGTGCCGACGGAGATGGTGCATGGGCGATTTGATCTGACGCCGTTTGATGATGTCTGGTCGGTCAACGGGCTGAATCCGGCCGCAAAACGGCAGGGGCTGGGGTTCATTTCCGCCAACGGGAACACGGCCGGGCCGGGCGGCGTGGTGCATCCGTTCGGGCTGTTTCGATTGCCGTATTGGGCATTGATGGCGCCGTTCGTGATTGTCCTTTTGCGGCAGGGGATGATTGTCCGCCGCCAATGGAGGCGCGGGCGATTGGGGCTTTGTCGAAGGTGTGGGTATGACCTGCGCGAGAGCCGTGATGGAAATTGTCCTGAATGCGGGACCGCGATTTCCGCGAAATCTTCAAACGTCTCACCCGCCGACCTCAAGACACGCGATGAAGTGCCGGTTGGTGGGCAGGGCGTCGGCATGTGATGTTCCTTCCTCGCCTTTGAGCCAGAAAACCTCGGCAATCTCATCCTCATTCAGGCGCATCTCACCCGGCCCCTCGACCTCGGCAATCCACCCCCACAACGTCAGCGGCTTGTCCGGAAACTCATGCCGCCAAACCCGCCTGATCGGCCGCACGGTCAAGCCCAACTCTTCCTTCATCTCCCGCACCACCGCCTCCTCCTGCGATTCTCCCGCTTCAACAGTCCCTCCCGGAAAGCACACCTTCAGCGGCGACCCCACCTTCCCACTTCGCCGGACCATCAGCCATTTCCCATCCTGCCGGCGCACGGCCACCGCCACGCCGTGAATCCGGCCGTCGGGTTGGAGAGGACGTGGGGGAGAGGCCATGGGCGTACATTACTATAGAGCGATGTCCGGCACAGCCGGACCTACACGGCGGTGGCGGACAAATTTTTCGGAAATCGCTCCACCCGCGGCGTCCTATCTGCGAGCGTCAGTAATGCACCCAATTGACCCGGCCAAGCTTGGAAGCTGGTTCGATGCCTATGCCGGGCGTTTGGTGCTCTATGCACGACAGTGGCTGGAGCGCGAGTTGGCCGAGGATGCGGTCCAGGATGTTTTCATCCGACTCATGAGCCAGCCGCGCGAGCCTGAGAACGTAGTGTCCTGGCTGTTTCGCGCGGTGCGGAACGCCGCGATCAGCGCCTTCCGCTCCGAAAGCTCGAGGCGCTCCCGGGAGCGGAAGGTGGCCAGCGAGGGCCAGGATTTCTTCGAGTCTCGCCCCGACGATCTGCTCGATGCCTCGGCCGCTGAATCAGCGCTGGTCAAACTCCCGGCGAAGCAGCGTGAGGTGATCGTGCTGCGAATCTGGGGCCAACTGACGCTCTCGGAGATTTCGCAGATCGTGGAGATGCCGGTTTCAAGCGTTCACGATTGTTACCGCAGCGCCCTTTCGGCACTGCGGCATGTTTTGGAGTCCACATGCAGGAACATTGGCAGGAAAAACCCATAGACGGGGCCGACGGCGAGGTGGAACGAGCCCTCACAGCGCTTCGGCCCCGTCTTCCATCCATCGACCGCGACGGCCTGCTCTTTTCGGCCGGTTTTCAATCGGCGCGGCGAAAGCTCTGGCTTTGGCGCAGCGCCACCGGCTCGCTGGCTGCGATGTTGCTGCTGTGGATCTTTGCACGGCCGGAGATGACCCCGAATCCTCCACATGCGACCGGCGGATCAGGCAACACGCTGGCGGTGGCCACCAAACCAGTGCGGCCAGGCGATGTGCCGCTGGAGCGGGTTCGCAATCCGTGGGTGGAGGTGATCTGGAGCTCGACCAGCCAGCAGCCCGACGCGCTGCCGCCGCAGAACTATCTGGCCGCGCGGCAGGCGGTGATCGACCGCGGGCTGGGAGCGCTGCCAGGGCCGGCGGAAAGGGCAACGCAGCGTTCGACCCTTCAGGACCTGTTGGATCTTCGGCTTCAGGAGCCGGGCGATCCATCCGTATTCAAACTCATCAGGCGGGGAGGCGAATCACTATGAAAAAACTTTCTTTGATCATTATCGCTGTTTTGGCAACAACTTTTTCGGCGGCGCATCCAGCGCTGGCGCAACGACAGCCACAAGCCGCGGGAGACCAGGTTTATCGGCTGAGGATCACGCCGATGGCGCCGGTGCGGCCGGCGATGAAATATCGCCTGCTGCCCTCGCTGCTGGATCAGACGCCGGGGAACGCAGCGCAGCTTTACCTGTTGGGGGCGTCGCAGGTGCCGACGGTCGATGAATTGAACAACCGGATCGACAACTGGTTGCAGGCGGATTTGACCGCTTTGCCGCGGAAGGAAATCGACGATGCCCTGGGTGACAAGAAGGTGGAGTATTGCGCCCGCTTTTTTGAGAAGGCGGCCAGACGGGAAGTGTGCCACTGGGAGACCACCTACAAAACCGAAGGGTACGAGGCGCTGCTGCCGCATTTGCTGGGGATGCGCAATGGAATGCGGATGATCGCCCTGCGGGCGCGGCTGCAAATTGCCGATGGCGATTTTGCGGGGGCGCTGCACTCCATGCAGACCGGCATGGGCGCTGCGCAGCACCTGAACAATGAGGCGGTGCTGATTCAGCAATTGGTCAGCGCCGCGATTGCGCGAATGATGCTGGATGATGTGACGGAATGGGTGGGCCGCGAGAACTCGCCGAATCTTTATTGGGCGCTGGCGGAGCTGCCGCGCCCGTTCAATGACGTCACACGGACGCTGGACAACGAGCGGTTTGGACTCCAGTTCAGCTTCCCAGAGCTGCGCGATTTGGAGAACGGGATCACCCCGGAGCAGTGGCAGGTGGTGATGAAGCGTTTTCCGCAGATGCTCCAGTGGGATGGCGGCAAGAGCGAGATCCGCAAGGCCGCGGAGATGGGCCCGGCGGTGCTTGCAATCCGGCTTTACCCACAGGCCAAGAAATATTTTATCGAGAAGGGAATGCCCAAGGACAAGGTGGAGGCGATGCCGGTGCAACTGGCGCTGGCGCGATACCTGGTGCAAAGTTTTCAGGAAGAGAGCGACGAGGTCCTCAAGTGGTCGGTGCTTCCCTACTGGCAGGCCCGCGAGCAGATGATGGCGGCTGAACAGGCAGCTCAGCAGGCGCAGGCCAGGGGCGAGGCGGGGCCGCTGGGATGGATGGTCGCATCGGTGAGGAACGCTCGGGGGAAGCTGGTTTTGCTCGATCGGCGAATCGCCTCGCTCCAGTGCGTCGAGGGAATTCGGGCGTACGCGGCCACACACGATGGCAAGCTGCCCGATTCGCTGGCCGATCTCGTCGAGACGCCCGCGCCGCTCGATCCGGTGACAAATCAGCCATTCGCCTATGAACTGAAGGGTGATACCGGCGTGCTGAACGTGCCGCCGATCGGCGATGGTTTGCCGGATCGCGGCTGGAAATACGAGATCACCATCGCCAAGTAGCAGACGTGTTAACAGGTGGGTTGGGCACTCTTGCCCGACATTCCCAGGAGACTCAACATGATTCGACATCCATCGCTGATCCTCATGCTCGCTTTTGTCCTTCGCTCCTTCTGCATCGCCGCCGAGCCTGGGGCCGCGGTGAAGCAGATCGCGCCCTTTGTCGATCAGCAGACGATCGCCGTCGTTCATCTGGATACGCAGCGGCTTGATGCGGATGCATTGCACAAGAAGTTGGAGGCGCTGACCGGCACGGCCAAGCTCGATGCCCAGCAGCAGCAACAGGCCGACGATGCGATTGGGCTGGCCATGCCGGTGCTCAAGAAGGGGCTGGTGGACTTCAAGAAGGCCGGGGCGCGGCACGTTTATTTCGTGTTTACCATGTCGGATATTCTCAGCTCGCCGGGATTTGCCGTGGTTCCGCTCGAGCAGGGGGCCGATGCGAAGGCGATCGCCGCGCTGCTGTTCAGTGGGCGCACTGATGGGCCGACGTCGCTGGGCCCCAACCAGACGGGCTGGCCGGAGACGGCGGAGGAAGTAAAGGGCGCGGTGGTTTTGGGAACGCGGGGAATGATCAAGCGCCTGGGTGAGAGAAAACCCGAGGCGCTGGCGACGCTTGAACCAGCGTTCGCGGCGGCCGGCGATGCGCCGTTTGGGGCGGTCATCCTCATGCCCGACGATGTGCGGAAGGTGATAGACAGTTTCTGGCCGTTTTTGCCGCCCGAATTGGGCTCCAAGCCGACGACGCCGATTACCCGGGGATTTGTGCATGCTGCGCTGGGGATCGATTTTCCGCCGCAGCTTTCGGTGAAGCTGACGATTCAGGGCAAGGATGGGAAGGCGGCGCAGGATATCGGCGATCTGCTGGATGATCTGATCACCACTGCCGGCAAGGAGCCGCGCTTGATGCGCCAGGTGCCGGGGCTGGATGCGCTGCTCCCCAATCTCGGCCCAAAGATCGAAGGCGACAAGGTCGTGTTGTCGCTGGATGAGGCCAACAGCAGCAAGCTGCTGGAGACGGTGGTAGCGCTGATGGGCCGTGCCCGCCAGCGGGCGACGCACATGCTGGCGATCAACAACGCGCGTCAAATCGTGCTGGGCGGGTTGATGTATTCGCAGGACAACAAGGGGCAGTGGCCACAGACGCTCGAGGAGCTGTCGCCCAAGTATATTCCAGCCCAGTTTCTGAAGGCTCCAAACCCGAAAGCCACCTTTGAATATGTAAAGCCGCCGCCCAAAGGGACAGCCAATCCGCAGCGATTCATCGTGGTGTACGAAAAGTCGGACGGCAACCAGCCCGTCGCGGCCGGATTTCTGGACGGCCAC
Source organism: Tepidisphaeraceae bacterium (assembly GCA_041482675.1). GTDB lineage: Bacteria > Planctomycetota > Phycisphaerae > Tepidisphaerales > Tepidisphaeraceae > JBGPEF01. Next base: position 11,359 of record JBGPEF010000032.1, read on the forward strand.
GCCGAGCTGATCAAGCCGGAGGATTTGCAGATGAAACTCCAGGCGGGACAGCAGAAGTAGGCCGGTTGCTGGATTACAAAGTCTCCATCTTGCCGCCGGCGGTCGAAATTGCTGCAACTCCGCTGCCATCCGTGCGTAAATAAAGTGATCGTGGCCGCGTCTAAGTTATGAACCGGCCGCAATTGCCGTCTCTCATTTGTAAGGAAGTATGAGAGTAGAACGAATCCATCGGTGGCAGTGGGTCCTGATCGCTCTGGTCATTGGCTTTCTGATCGGCTACGTCCGCAACCTCTTCAACAGCGAGGATGTGAGCGGCTATGGCAACAGCATGAACGGCCAGCCGCAGTTTGAGGCGGCCATTCTGAGCCACGAGCGCCTGCCCAATGGCGAAGCCCGCCCGCTTTTCTACAAACTGGTTGTCTGCAACATCAAGGACCCCACCGCGGCCCCGCGCGGCCCGGAAGAGACCAAAAACGCTCTCACCCCCGAGCAGAAGAAGAAGCTTGATGCGATCAGGAAGCCGTCGGATCAAATGGCCTATCTGCGCGAGATCGCCCAGGATGAGGCCGACAAGCGGCGGACCTACGCGGTCGCTGGTGTCTACTACAACGGCCGGCCCAGCCAGAATCCCAAGAACGGGCAGTGGGAGAAGGTCTGGCACGATTATTTCTTCATCACGCCGAATCCCTACAAGCCCAGCAAGCAATTCGCCGTCGCTGGCACCGTCCCACCGCTCAAGCCAACCCTGACCGACAACCTTCAGGCGCTGGCGGAGAAGGTCCATCTGAAGAATCCGGACCCGCCGGATAGCGTGCTGGCGTATCTCAAAGCACTCAAAGCCCAGGGCAAGATCGACTACACCTATGAATGGTGGAAAGCGCCGCGGATGAGCATGGCGCTGTGGATGGCCGGCTGCCTTGTGATCATCGGTGGCCTTTGGCCGACGATCGTCAATCTACTTGTTTACGGCACGCTCAGCCGGCCGTACGAGGAGAAGGTGGACCTGAGCAAGGTCCGCGGCACCACCGCCGCCAAGGCCGCCCATGGCCCGACGCAGGCGGATCTGGATCAGCTCAAAGCGCTTGAGGAAGAACTGGAGGCCAAACTTGCTGCCTCCGGTGAGAGCAGGCCGATGAGCCCCTCCGATCAACCCGCGCCCGCGCCCATCAAGGCGCTGACCAGCAAGGAGCTGGAAGTCGCGGCGGCCGCCAAGGCCGAGGAAGACCGCGCCTTCGCCGCCAAGGCGGACGACTTCTATCCCACCGAAAAGCGCACCAAGCACAAAGCCGAACACTGATTTCCCCCTCTCGCTTGACCCACGCTGACCAGCCCGCGATCATCCGCCACAAATCCTTCATGGAGATTGATGGCCGTCCTACCTTTACCCCTCGCCATGATTGTCTGCGACCACGTCTGGCGCGACCCCGGCACGGATAAAATGACAATTCTCGGGGCTTTCTCGGCTATCGATGTTTCTGAGTTCCCCGCGGTCCTGCCTGAGATGGCGGTATACTTGGCACTGACGGATGCGCACGGGAAAGTTCCGATAAAAATCCAGATTATTGATTCACCAGAGGCTCTTCCCGCACCTATCGCATCGGCGGAATTACGATTGGATTTCGTTGATCCGATAGCTACGATTGAAGCGGCTGTCGTCCTGGATAACGTAAGATTTCCTTCCGCCGGGGAATACAGGTTGCAGATGTTCGCCAAAGGTGAGCTGCTGATCGAAAGACGCATCGTTATCGGCTATCCGGAGTAGGGATGAAAAAGCGATCGCAAATTCGCCAGGTGGCAAGCAAGGCCGTCTTCGTGAAGGTGGACATGGGTCCTCCTCCCGCGAATGCCACAATCGCCACCACTGGCGTCCTGACGCTTGAACAGTTGAAGCGCCTCCCACCATCCAAACCCCTCCACCGCCCTCCGCGCAGGGGTCTGTCCAAGTAGCTCTTACTCCTTCTTCGGCGGGCCGCTGAGGATTGTGATCTCCTTTACCGGGCTGCCGCCTTTGTCCACGAAGCGAGCGCAGGCGCCGGCGGGGCCGTCGCCGTTGATCACGGCGAAGCGCAGGACGTTCAGGCCCTTCTTGAGTGTGAGGTTCTCGGCGGCGTCCTGGTCCTTATCGACGCCGCGGCCGGCGTAGACGCGAATCACCTCGGCGCCATTGAGCCACCAGACCGAGCTGTCATCCGAGCCGATGGCCAGCTTCAGGCCGTCCTTCTGGTCGGCGGCGATGATGTAGGCGACGCCGAGGAACAGGGCGTTGGTCGGCTCCTTGGAGGCATCGGCGGCGATCTTTTCGAAGTCGATCGCGTAGTCGCCGGCGTTGTGCGCATGCCAGGTGAGGTCCTTGCTGTCCACCTTCACCTTGTCGCCATCCTGCGGCGTGCCAACCTTCTGGCCGTCGAAGTATTGCTTGTTGAACATGGGTTTTTGCGTGTCTTCCTCGTGGGTGTTGGCCGTGTCGCCGAGGGGAATCGGCTCGAGGATCACCCAGTTGCGGATGAAGCCTTCATCATCGGGCTTGAAAGTTTTGCCCGCCTGCTCGGCCGCCAAAGCCACCATCGCCAACCCCAGCACGCCCACCATCACCAGATGTTTTCGCATGTGCACTCCTTTGTGAGTTGATGACCACGATAGCCGTGGCGGTATTACAAGACAATGACGCGTGGGGCTTGCCGAGTGCAGCCGCGCGGCTATAATCCCGCCTCCCGTCGAGGGAAGCGCCACGCATGCCTCAGAACCATGCGGGTGCAAAAAATGCGAATAAGCCGCTCGCGTGTTGATATGCCGATGGCAGATGGCGGACACGAATGTCCGCCCCACCGAGCGCCTCGCCAGTCCTGAGCGGGCCATTGTTTGCACGGCCCGTAGAAAGTGAAGTCTCATGGGCCGCTATCTGGGGCCGAAGGTCAAGCTGTCCCGTCGCGTCGGCGTACCGATTGCCGACATTCCCAAACACACCGCCAAGGAACTGACCATCCCGGGTATGCACGGCTATCGCGGCCGGCGCAACACGGAGTATGGCGTGCGCCTGCTGGAGAAGCAGAAGCTTCGCTTCCACTACTGCATGATGGAGAAGCAGTTTCGGCGGTTCCTGACGATCGCCAAGAAATCCAAGGGCAATACCGGCAACACGCTGATCCAACTGCTGGAGACGCGTCTGGACAACGTGCTGCGACGGATGGGCGTCGGGCGGACCATCTGGGCCTGCCGGCAGATCGTGGCCCACGGGCACGTGATCGTGGATGGGCACAAGACGGACATCCCCAGCTACCACGTGAAGGCGGGGCAGACGATCACCTTCAAGGAAGGGCTGCACAAGGTGCTGCGCGACAACATGGAGCAGAACGCGGGGCACAACGTGCCGGCGTGGCTGGAGTTTAATCCGGCCCAGCTCACAGCGCGGATCAACGCGCTGCCGTCGCCGGAGGATGTGCCGTTTGAAGTGAATATGAACCTGATCATCGAGTTTTATCGGTGATGAGGGAAACTCCATCGATCCAATGAGCCCGAAGCCATCGCCGTCTTCGGGCTTTCTTTTTGCGCTGAGATGGGGACGGCGCGGTTGGGCGGGAGAATCAGGCGACGTCGATGGTTCCCTGGCCGGCGGATGTGACGCTGATGGTGCCGCCGTAGGAGCAGTTGCAGGTGCTGGCATCGTCGAGGGCGGGCTGGCCGCCGATGGTGGTTTTGGCCGCGCCGGGGGACCAGGGGCCGGCGATGGCGGGGATGCAGGGGGCGGGAGTGGGTGTGCCCATGGCGGCGGCAGTGGCGGCGGCGACGACGGGGTTGGACTGGGTGGTACACATGATAAAGCTGGCGAGATTGACGATGGGTTTGCTGTCCTGGATGTTGGCCGCGGGGACATTGCAGCCGGCGACTTTGTTGGTGGGAAGGACCACGAGCGAACAGGGTCCGGTGCCCATCGAGCACTGACACATCGCACCCATGACAACAAGTTTGCCCATGGATGAAGAATAGCACGTTAATTGTTCCTTTGCGATGCCCTGAAGAGGGCTGGGGGGTGGGTTTGATTTGTCGATTCGCAGGTTGGTTGCGGATCGTGGTTGGTCGTGGCGGCGGGGCGGGTGGGGGTGGAGGGGGTGGGAAAAAAGTGTTTTGAGGGGGGCTGGGGCGGGGATTTTTGCAACGTTTGTGGGGTGATGGGGTTGTGCGCGGGGCGGGGCAAGAATCTTTTAGAAAAACCGACATGGAATCGACAAAAACCGACATGGAATCGACATGGAATCGACCGGAAACCGACGCGAAAGCGACATCAAACCGACAAGAATCGACGTGCCACGGAGCGTAGTTCATCGTCCCCCCCATCAGCGGCAGCGGCATGCTGAAGCATGCCCTACCAAATCCACCCGAACCATGGTGGGCCGCGCCCACTCTACGCGGATGGATTCCCCACCGCAGAGCAGTACGTTGGCGGGAGGGAAAGGTTCGTAGAAAATGTAAGAAATGTTAGGGCTATAGGGGAGGCGGGTGGTGCTGCCGGGCGACAAGCGCGGGGCTTGGAGAGCGGGGGCGTTGGGGTTTTAATGTGACCATGTTTCGGGGCCGCCGGAGATGGTCGAAGGACGTGGTGAGATGGGAGCTGATGGCGCGGCAAAGGCGGGGGGAGGATCTGTCGTGGGGAGCGACGCCGCCGCAATTGCGCGACGCGGCGCGACACTATTATGGCGGCTACCATCGGGCTTTGGCGGCTCTGGGATTGGATGACGGGGTGGTGCGGCGCCGCCGACGCTGGAACAAGAAGCTGGTGGTTGAGGAGCTTCAGGCACTGCATGCCCGGGGAGTAATCCCAAGCGCTGGGGCGATCGCGAAGGAATCGCGCCAATTAAATCGCGCGATTTATTCCACGTTTGGATCAATGGAAGCAGCCAGAAGGGCTGCGGATTTGGTTTTGCCAGCGCGGGAAGTGTACTGGAGCAAAGAGAGGATTATTGAGGAATTGAGGAGTCGCGCCAGCAAACGGCAGGAGCTTGCACAAAGTAAGGTCGATGGTGGATTGCAGAACGCGGCGATCCGGTTCTTCGGAAGCTACGCAAAGGCGGTCGAAGCGGCGGGGATCGATTACGAGGCGATCAAGATACGTCCGGCGAGATGGGCAAGAGAGGACGTCATTGCCAAGCTTCAGGAGCTGGATCGGGCGGGGGTGAAGCTCAATTACGCGCGGATCAAGGAGAGAGCGTACGGAATGACGCACGCGATGATGCGAGAATTCGGGTCGACAGCCCGGGCTCTAAAGGAGGCGGGGGTGCAATATTACGGTAAGAAGAAATGGAATCGGCGGAAGATTCGCTCGGCGCTTTTGCAACTGCATCGGGAGGGAAAGAGCCTGTCACTCAGCAAGGTGCTGAGGCGCAATCGTGCGTTGGCGCGGTCGGCAGCGGTGTATTTTGGAAGCTATCGAAAGGCGATCGAGGCGCTGGACCTGGATTACAGGCAGGTGCGTCAGACCGCACAATGGAGCAAAGAAAAGATCGTGGCAGAGTTGAAGAGGCTGGTGGAGAGCGGTGTGAAGCCCAACGTCACGGAGGTTCGCCGCGCAAACCGCCTGCTGCTGAACGCGAGCAGGGCCTATTTTGGGAGCCTCAAGGAGGCCCTGAGCGCTGCGGGAATCGCGTACCAAAGATTTGCGCGGTGGTCCGGTGTCCTGGTGGCTCGGAAATTAAAGGAGTTGGCAGCCGCCGGAGAGGATCTCTCGCCATTGGCGATGCGGAGGAAGTATGGAACGCTGGTAAATCGGGCGTGGCGCTTTTGTGGGTCGTACCGAAAGGCTATTGAGGCAGCGGGGCTGGATTATCTGGGGGTGACGAAACACGCATCGTGGGACAGGAGGAGCGTGCTGCGGAAGCTGCGGGAGCTGGCCGGAAGCGGAGTGGACATGGGCCACAGGGCGATGCACGCCTCACACCCGCGAATCCTGGACGCGGCCAAGAGGACGTTTGGGAGCTATCCGAATGCGCGGAAGGCGGCGGGGGTGGGGGCCAAGCCGCTGACGCGGTGGACGAAGGAGAAGATTGTACGGGAGCTGCGGAAGGTGCAGCGAAGCGGAGAGAGTCTGGCGGCGTCGCGGATGCAAAAGGCGCATCCAGCGCTGTTCGATGCGGCCACGCATCATTTTGAGAGGTATGGAAACGCGCTGGCGGCGGCGGGTTTTGCGTATGAGCAGGTTCGGCTGAAGCGTGCGTGGACCAATGAACAAATCCTGGAGGAGTTGAGGCGATTGGATCGAAAGGATGTGGACATGAGGAGTTTGGCGCTGCGGAAGGTGGATCACGGGCTGCACATGGCGGCGTACAAGCATTTTGGGTCGTATCAGAAGGCGCTGGAGGAGGCGGGGATTGATTATCCGCCGAAGAAGCCGATTGCGGGGTGGGGGCGGTGGCAGTTGTTGGCGCGATTGCGGGAGCTGCACGAGGAGGGGGAGGATTTGCGATATGAGGCGATGAAGAAGAAGCACTCGTCGTTGTTTTTTGCGGCGCGGTATTATTTTGAGGCGTACATGACGGCGGTGAAGAGGGCGGGGCTGGATTATGATCGGATTGTGAGGGAGCAGTTGCGCGGGAAGAAGAAGTGGAGGAAGGTGGAGGCGGCAAGGGGCGCGCCGGGCGCGGCGGAGACGGGAATTGTTGGCGGAACGGAAAAAGAGGATGAAGAAGTGGGGATAGGGAGTGAAGGATGATGGCCAGGGGTGAGCGGAAATGGTCGAAGGAAGCGGTGGTGGGGGCGCTGCGCGCGAGAGTTGCCAACAAGGAGGAGTTGGCACACAGCAAGGTTCCAAATGATCTTCGGGAGGCTGCGCGACAATACTTTGGAGGGTATGCGCAGGCGATTGCCGCGGCGGGATTGGATTATGGCTCGATCAGGCGTCGTCCGGCGTGGGACAAGCGGACGATCGTGTCGGAACTGCGGGCGCTCCATGCCGCGGGGGTCAAGCCGAGCTCAACGGCGACCAAACGGAAGTCGCTCGCGCTGTATCGCGCAGCGGTTCGTCACTTCGGCTCGTTTGCGGGGGCGATGCGCGCCGCCGGCATTGAATACAAAGCGCCTCGGGAATGGGGCGCCCTGGAAATATTCGATGAACTGCGCCGTCTTCTGCGCAAAGGCGAGGACCTTTGCGTGGGGAAGATGCAACGACATCACGGCGGGCTGCTGGTCGCGGCCAAACGAGTTTTTGGCAGCTATGAACAGGCGATAGCGACGTTGGGTGTGGACTACAAGCAGATCTGCAAGATCGAAGCCTGGGACAAGGAGAAGATCGTAGGGGGAATCCGGGAATTGGCGCGAAGCGGGATCAAGATGAACTATGCGGAGATGTACCGGCGCGCTGGGCGGCTGGTGCAGGCGACCCGGAAGCATTTTGGAAGCCTGGCAAAGGCGATGAAGGCGGCGGGGATCGAATATGAGCGGCGTCGGCGCTGGACGCGGGGACGGATTGTGGAGCGGCTATTAGAGCTTCACCGGCAGGGTGAGGACCTTTCGGCCAATAGCATGCACCGAACGCATGGTGCGCTGCTTTCCACGACATGGCGGATATTTGGGTCGTACCGGAAAGCGGTGGAGAAGGCGGGGCTGGATTACACCGAGATTGCGCGGTTCGCGCACTGGGACAAGAAGACGGTGCTTCGGAAGATGCGGGCGCTGTCGCAGGATGGGGTGGACATGGGTTACACAGCATTGCAGGCGTTGCACCCGAGGTTGCTGCAAGCGGCGGTCACGGCGTTTGGCACCTATCCGGCAGCGCGGGTGGCGGCGGGAGTGGGTCCAGCGCCGCTGACGCGCTGGAACCAGAAAAAGATTCTCGCGGAACTTCGGAAGCTGAGGCGGGAGGGTGTGAACCTGGCCACGTCGAGGCTTACGCAGACGCACCCAGCGCTTCTGGATGCGGCAGCGCACCATTTTGGCACATTTGCCAAAGCAGTGGAGGCGGCGGGGTTCAACTATGAGCAGATTCGGCTGAGGCGCACGTGGACGGATGACGAGATTATCGCGGAGCTGCGGGCGCTTGACCAAAAGGATGGGGATATGAGAGGCAGCGTGATGCAGAGAAGCCACGGCGGGCTTTATCGGGTTGCGTACACGCACTTTGGCTCGTATCAGAACGCCTTGGAAAGGGCGGGGTTGGATTACCCTCCAAAGAAACCGATGGCGGGGTGGGCTCGGTCGGGGGTGTTGCGGAGGCTGCGAGAGCTGTATGAGGAGGGGAAGGATTTGCGGTATTCGGCGATGAAGGAGAAGTACTCGGCGCTGTTTTTTGCGGCGAGGTATTACTATGAGGCGTACATAACGGCGGTGAAGAGGGCGGGGCTGGATTATGATCGGATTGTGAGGGAGCAGTTGCATGGGAAGAAGAGGTGGAGGAAGGTGGAGGCGGGAACGGCCGGCGCGGGCGGACCTGCGGAG
>JBGPEF010000033.1:0-19629 GCA_041482675.1 Tepidisphaeraceae bacterium
CTCCCTCATCGGTCATGTCGCCGTATGAGACGCGGCCCTCATCGGACAAAAGACGCAAATAGAGGACATCCGAGAAGATGTCGTAGTGGAACCGCAGTACATCGTCGACGATGCCCTCTATGGTGTCGGTCTTGACCATTCGATTGTTCCCTTGGCCGATTTCACAAAATGCGCGGTCTTTAAAAAGCCTGCCGATAACGTCGCAAAGACTGCGGTCATTATACCCTCTCGCGGCCCGCTTCCGAAGTAGACTCGAACGTCAGAATCGGCGGCGCTAACGCGGATTTCCATGGGGTTGGTGATCGCTTGCGCAACCAGGACGCGATGATTCCGTAGCTCAGGGTGGCGCTTGGTGATGTGGCCGAACCATGTGTGATTGTGGAGTACGATCCTACGGCCAGGGGGATCGAGCAAGGTCGAATCGGTCATAAGCTACCTGCGGGAATCAGATTCGTTCCAGTGCGACGAGATCTTCGAGCGTTTCCCGCCGGCGGATGATTTTGTAGGAACTGCCGTCCACGAGGATTTCGGGGGCACGGGGCCGATTGTTGTAGTTGCTGCTCATGGCAAACCCGTACGCGCCGGCCGTGAAGACGGCCAACAAGTCGCCGCGCTGAGTGGTCGGCAGAGGCCGGCCTTTGGCGAGGTAATCGCCGCTTTCGCAAATGGGGCCGACGACATCGACCACTTCGCCGTTCTTGGGCTCGAAACTGCGCGAGCGCTGCGGCGGCACGTTGGCCGCATCGGGCTTGACCGGCCAGATGTGGTGATAAGACTCGTAGAGCGTCGGCCGGATCAGGTCGTTCATCCCGGCGTCCACGATGACGAATTTTTTCTCGCCGCCGGTTTTGCGATAGAGCACGCGGGTGAGAAGGATTCCGGAATTGCCCGCGATATATCGGCCCGGCTCGAAGGCGATCCGGTAGGGCTTGCCCTGGAGCAGCGGGAGCAGCGCCTTGGCGTGCTCGGTGACGGGCAGGGCCTGGTCGGGGCGCTCGTAATTCACGGCGAAGCCGCCGCCGGCGTCGAACCATTCGATTTTGTGGCCGCGTTCGGTGAGGCGATCGATCAGCGCGGTAACTTTTTTCACCGCGTCGATGTACGGCTGGATTTCGTAGACCGGCGAGCCGATGTGGATGTGGACGCCGCCGATGCGGAGGTTTTTCAGGCCGCGGTATTGCTCGAAGACGCGTTCAGCGCGTTCGATGTCCACGCCGAACTTGGTTTCCTTTTTTCCGGTGGTGGTTTTGATGTGCGTCTTGGGATCGACATCGGGGTTGATGCGGATGGCGCCGATGGCCTTCTGGCCGATGCTGGCGGCCAGGCGATCGACATTTTCGATCTCCGCTTCGCTTTCCAGATTGAACGCGGCGATGCCAGCGCGAATGCCGTCAGCGATTTCCTCATCGGTCTTGCCAACGCCGGCATAAATCATCTTCTTCGGATCACCGCCGGCCTGGAGCGCGCGAAAAAGCTCGCCGCCGCTGGTCACATCAAAGCCGCACCCCTCCTGTGCCAGGAACTTGAGGATGTTGATATTGCCGCAGGTTTTGATCGAGTAGCAGATCGTCGCATTGACCGGCCGAAACGCTTCGGCGATCTGGCGATAATGGTGAAGGAAAGTGGCCTTGGAATAGACATAAGCCGGCGTGCCCACCTCGCGGGCAATCTTCTCGGCGGGGATGTCCTCGCAGTAAAGCTCGCCGTTTTTGTAGGTGAAGAAGTCCATTGGCTGGGGATTCTCTACGGATTGCCGGAAGATGCAACGTGATTGTAGGCGGGCCAGGGGCCGGAGCTATCGCCGGGTGGCCCAGGAGCCGAAGACATAGTCGGTGTCTTTGGCTGCCGCGTGGCAGGTGACGCAGGTGGAGATTTTGCCGCTTTCGACCTTCAGGGGATCTTCGAAATAAAAGTATTCCCAGTCGCCATGGTCAGGGTCGTAACCGGGAGAGCGCTTGATCATGCCGCCGACGCCGTGGGGTTGCTTCTGTTTCACGATGATCGACCCGATGGGGTAGTCGCGCCGGGTTTGGCGGAACACGGCGGCAGCGCGGTCGTTCATGAGGATAGTGATCGACGTGTTGGCGTGGGGGCCGTAGGTTTTGCGAGCCTGCTCGATGGTCTGCGACGGTGCGGGAGCACAGAGGACCGATATTTGATTGCTTACAAAGACAGGTGCTGGAGTAATCGTGCGTAATCTTTTGTACGTGAATGCGATTTCGGCCGCGCTGGGCGCCGGATCGGTGGGGAGGGTGGTTGGGCGAGTGGCGGGGTTCACAGCGGCGGACGCTTGAGCCGATGCCTTAGGAACCTTCTTCTCGTCCCGTGGATCGGAGCAACCGGAGATGAGGCCGATCAGGCAGAGGAGGATGGGGAATTGCGGTCGCATATTTTTCTTCGACGCCGCGCGGGGCGACGGGTTTCACAGCATCGGCTGCAAATGATCCCACGCCGCCTTGGCCACGCCCGCCGCGGTGGTTTCGTAGGGATAAAGCTCGACGGTGACGCGGCCAGTGTAACCAATGTCGCACAGCGCCGCGAAGATACGGGGAAAATCGATGGCGCCCTTGCCCGGCGTGAGGTGCTGATGCACGCGATTTTCCCCAATGTCCTCCAGGTGCACATGCGCAATCTGCTCGGCCATTCCACGAATCACCTCGACCGGGTCATCGCCGACGCAGAAGAGATGGCCGATATCGCAGTTCATTTTCACCTGCGGTTCGCCATCGAAATAGGTTCGCTTGAACTCCACATATTCGGCCGACGATTCGATGAACAATCCCGGCTCCGGCTCGATGGCCAGTGTGACGCCGGCGGATTTGGCCGCGGGGATAGCCTGCCGCAGGCCTTCGGCAAACCGTTCGCCGGCCAGTTGACGCGAGATAGTGGTGCCAATCAGGGGCCCGCCCGGCTGGAGGCTGATGGTCTTCGCTCCAAAGACCTTGGCCAATTCGATGCTGCGGAGTGTGTGCTCGATGCGCGTGCGCCGCTTCGCTTCATCATCTTCAATCCAGGTTGGGTGATAGGTATCGCCGCAGGCGAAGAGGGTGAAGGCGTTGACGTTGCTGACGCTCAGGCCCAATTTCTTGATCCGCTCGCGCACACGGGCGATGCGCTGCTCATCCATGTTCTGCGGATACGCGTGCGGCACATCCGCCATCAGCTCGATGCCGCCATAGCCGATGCGTGCGATGGCCTCGATGGCCTCTTCGAGGGTGTTTTTCTTGAAGGCGTTGGTGGAGAAGGCGAGGTCGATCATTGCAGCTATTTCCAGTTGACGTTTTCGAGACGCACTCCTTTGCCCTGCCTCAACTGCTGGCGGGCAAGAGCGACTTTCTTCAGAAAGCGCGGGTCATTCTCCAGCCGATAGTCAAACCAATCATCTTCCGACGCGAACCCCTTTAGAATGCCGGCTGGCCGTCCATGCCGCGTGATAATGACCTGTTCTCGCTCGGCGATCCGAAGATATTTTGAAAGATCATCCTTCACGACTGAGAGTGGAACCTTTTTCATTCAAGAACTCCATATTCCTGCAACCACTTTTCAGTATCGGCTTTAAGCACGACAGAAACAATCTCCACATTTTCGGGAGTCACATCATAGTGGATGCGGTAGTCACCAACACGAAGGCGGTACTGTGGGTGCTTCATTCTGCGCAGACGTTTAATCCGGCTTTTGCTGGCTTTCTCCGGCTCGAACCGAAGATACTGCTCGATCGCCTCTTTCACCGCGGCGCGATCAAATGCTCGAAGTGCCCGCAAGTCATTGATGGCCACGGGAGCGAAGATGATCTCATGCCGCATTCTGGCTAGATTCTAGCCATAATTTGTTTTGGCCGCCAGCCTTCACTATGAGTTTGACCAATAGCGCGGATGCTCCTACAACACAGGCATGAGCGGCCTGAGCTACGAGAACTCCGGTGTGAATTACGACGTCCTGGACGCGTTCAAGCGCGCGTGTCAGAAGGCCGCCCAAAGCACGACGGGAGCCCTCCAGCAGCATGGTTTCCGCGAGCCGCCAGCCGTCCGAGGGGAATCCGCCTATCTGCTCGAAGCGGCGGACCACTACATCGCGCACGTCGAAGAGGGCCTCGGCACCAAAAATCTCGTGGCCGATGCCATGCTCGACCTGACGGGCAAGAGTTTCTATCGCAACATCGGCATCGACACCGTCGCGACCATCGTCAATGACCTGATCACCTGCGGCGCGCTTCCGATTTCCGTGGCGATGCACGCGGCCGTCGGAGATGCGGCATGGTTTTCAAAAGGAACTCGGGCCCAGGATCTGGCCGAGGGATTTGCCGAAGGATGTCGGCAGGCCAATGCGGTTTGGGGTGGCGGCGAAACCCCAGCGCTGAAGGGGATCGTGAATCCAGCCACAATCGTCCTCGCCGGATCAGCCATCGGCCAGCTGAATCCGAAGAGCAATCGCATCATGGGCGACGTGCGCGATGGCGATGCCATCGTCGCGCTGGCCTCGTCCGGCGTGCATACCAACGGCCTGACTCTCTGCCGGGCACTGGCGGAGAGATTGCCACAAGGATATCTGACGCCGATGGCCGATGGCCGGAGTTATGGCGAGGCGCTGCTCGATCCTTCGGTGATTTACGTGCGATTCATTCAGGCCGCTCAGCAGGCCGGATTGAAAATTCATTATGCGGCCCATGTCACCGGCCACGGCTGGCGGAAATTGATGCGGCTGGAGGAGCCGTTTGTGTACGAGATCGAAAAAGTCCCGCGGCCGCCGCCGGTGTTTGATTTCCTGATGGAAAAGGGGCCGATCGCGATTCGTGAGGCTTATGCAACCTTCAACATGGGAATCGGATTTGCGGTGATGGTCGATGCGGCCGACGCGCAGAAATGTTTGGGCATCGCCACTGCCAGCGGCTATCAGCCGACGATCATCGGCAAAGTTCGCAAGCAGGGAACTCGAAAAGCCGTTGACATCAAGCCGCTCAACCTGATTTTCGAGGGAGAGACTCTGAATCTTCGCTGATCGTACGACTCATTTCGCCGGATTCGTCGCCGGGCGTGTCGATGAAAACTTTTCCCGCGCCTGACGAAGCCCCTGTTGCGCGGCCGCGCGATTGGGATCAATTTTCAGAGCCTTCTCAAATTCCACCGCCGCCTCCTGATACTTTCCCCGCGCCATCAGGGCCAACCCGAGCGTCGTATACGCCCGCGCGATGTCCGGCCGGGCATATTCCGGGTAAGTGGAGACGGCTTGGATGTACTTGCGGACATTCTCGATGGCATCATCGACTTTTCCCGCCCGCATCAGCAACTGCGCATAAGCCTCATAGGCGGCCGCATAGTCCGGGTTGAGCTCGATGGAGCGGCGGAAATGCGCGGCGGCCTCCGGATCGCGGTGGCGGCGCACCAGGGCATTTCCAAGTGAAGTGTGCCCGGCAAAACTCCTCTCATTCACGGCGACCGTGTGCTGCGAAAGTGTCAACTCATTCTGCCAATGACCTGATTCGATAAAGCTGACGACCGCGAAAATCGCCAGCGCCGCGGCGGCAATTCCGCTCAGCCAGCGATGCTGATATTTCGCCAGGAGCCACGCCAACGCCAGCGCCGGGCCGAGCATCGGCAGGTAAAGATAATGATCGGTGACCGTTGAATAATACTGCATCAGAAAGGTCACCAGCCCCAGCACCGGCAACAATCCACCCAGAAAAACCAGCCCCGCGGCGACGACCAGCGGCTGACTCTTGCGAATTCGCCGGATGCCGATTGCCACCAACGCCGGAACCAGCCATGCCACATAAATAATCCAACTCTGCACCACCACAATCGGCCGGCGGCCATAATCAATCGACAGGTTGACCGGCGCAATCAGCTTCACCAGATAAAACGCCAGCGCATCCCCAGCGATCAGCGGCCGCGTCCAGATCGGTGTGGCGGGTATCCCCAGTCCGGGCTGAATGATCTTGGCCAGGATTGCACACGTGCCAGAGAGGACCAACCACGGCCCCAGTGAAAGCACGATCTGCCGAACCGGCCGCCGCAGCCCCCAATAAGCAATAATGCCCGCCAGGAGCGGAACCAGCATGCCTGTCGGCTTCGACAGCATCGACAGAATAAATGCGACCAGTGCGGCGACGTAATGCACCCGCCGGCGCGAGGTGGATGGAGCATTTTCCTCCGTCGGCTCCGCCACAAATTGCATGTAGTGCCAGATCGACAGCAGCGCGAAAAATCCAAAAAGCAAATCCTTCAGCCCCGACGCCCACGCCACCGTCTCCGTCTGAAGCGGATGAATGCCAAAGAGCAGCGCCCCGGCAAAACTCGGCCCATCCCGGCGAATCAGCCTGCGAAGAATCACCAAGACCAGCAGCACACTCCCAATATGAACCATCAGGCTCGCCGCATGAAACAGCCACGGATTGAGCGCAACATCAAACTCATCCGGCGCATCCAGGCTCGCTGCCGAAGCCAGCACGCCCCAAACCGTGTACGTCACCGGAATATAAAGCCCCAGCTCCGAATGGCCCCAATACCAGAGGATGTTTTTCGCGGTAGGGGGGTTGAGGCGCGGATTGTGATGAATCGTTCCCGAATCATCCCAATACGTGAAATCATGTGTGGTGATCCGGCCAAAAACGAGGATGGTCACAATGACCAGGAGAAGCGGATAGAGGGTGGAGCGCCGCATGTGCTCTCAAGGCCGGCACGCGATGATCGCGGCCATTCGTCCGGTGACGCCGCCATCGCGGCGATGCGAAAAAAACTCATCTCTGTCGCGAAAGGTGCAACGGTCGGTGCTGTCGATCCGATCCGAACTGACGCCGCAGGCGCGTAGTTGATGCCAGATTGCCGCTCGCAAATCGACATGCGCCTTCGCACCCGTCATTGCGCTGACTGGCGCTCCTTCCCCCAGCGCGCGCCTGAATTCCCCGACCACCTCGTCGCCCACTTCGAAATTCTCCACGCCAATGCATGGTCCGATCGCGGCAATAATATCACTCCGGCTCGCGCGGTTCTTAATCGCCGCCACCGCCGCCGGCACCACTCCCGCCACAACTCCCCGCCAACCCGCGTGTACCGCCGCGACCAGCCGGCCATTTTCAGTTGCCAGCAATACCGGCACACAATCCGCCACCCGCACACTCGCCATGCATCGCGGATCATCGCTCACAATCGCATCGGCGCTCGGCGCCAGCGCGCAACTCGCATCTAAATTCATCCACACTACATTCGCCCCATGCACCTGATTCAATTTCCGCATCACCTTGCCATCGCATCGCGCTGCCGCCGCCAGCCGGCGATGGTTTTCGGCAATGTGATCGCTCGAATCAACCACCGCGCTCCCCGATGGATTTCCCAGATTCAGCGATGCGAAAATCCCCTCGCTGACCCCCCCGATTCGCGTGCCGAAAGCGTGCCCAACGCCAATATTCTCCAGCAGCGGCGAGGCATAAAAAACCACCCCATTTTCGGCCACCCTGCGCTCCAGCATCGACACCTGACTTTCCTCGAACTTCCGCCCCATGCCCTCCATAATCGCCCAGCTTCGTTTCAATGAAAGAGGACACCGGACGTTAATCACGGTGTCCTCCGGAGGGGAGAAAATGCGCCAGAAGCGCTTGCTTTTGAGTTACCCAGCTTATCCTATCTTCCCAAACTATGCGGTCAAGGGCGGCCGGAGGAACGGTACAACCGCTACAGACGCCATCGGCCGTTTACTCCTTAAGACTACACTTTTTTCAAAAAAAGGGAAATCTTCATCCGATTTTGAACAGGCGGCCGGCCCCAATCACCGCACCCGCGCAAGCAGCGCCCGCACCGAATCCTGAATCTGCCGCGTCGCCCGCTCGATTCCCTCACGCGAAACATCGCCCGGATTCAGCGGCACCCGGGGCCCAAAACCAATCTGCGCCCGCTGCGGAAACAAACACGCCTCCAGCATCCCCTGATCGCGCATCGTTCCCTCGATCGCCGCCGGATAAACCCCCACCCCACTCTTCAATCCCAGCATCGCCACGCCGGTTTGAAACTGTCCGATGTTGCGATCGCGCGCCAATCGCCCCTCGGGGAAAATCCCCAGCACATGCCCCCCATCCAGCGCCCGCATGGCCGCGCGCGTGGCCGTCAGATCGCGCCGAGAGCGCTCCACGGGAATAATGCGAATGACATCAAACATCCACCTCGTCCCCGGCACGTAATATTCGCGGGCCATCATCCAGGTGATCAGCCGCGGGCAGGCCCACTGAAGCAGCACCGGATCAAGGCTGCTGACATGATTGGAAACCAGGATCGCCGGCCCGGTGGAAGGAACTGTACACGGGCTGACGATGTTCACATTGTGGTAGCCGCCGACGTAAATGCTCACCAGCCGCTTGAGAAATTTGATGGCAGGCCGGTCTTCAGCGCGCGCGGAGGTGACAAGTACGTCGGACACCGCCAAACCAGATACCGCAAGTGGGCCCACATCGCCAGTAATCGACCCTTTTAGAACCGCCCTTTGCGCGCGATGAGGATTTTTTCCAGAACCTTCTCCAGCGTAACGCACACCCGCTCGATTTGCGCCTTGGTCATCTTCCCGAAAAACGGCAGGGCGATGGTCCGATTGGCCACGTGCTCGCAAATCGGAAAATCGCCGGTTTTATGGCCCAAAAGATTGACCATGTAAGGCTGTAAATGGATCGGCGGGAAATAATTGCTGCACCCGATCCCGGCCGCCCGCAATTCCCTGATCGCCTCATCCCGATCGCCATATTCAAAGAGATCGTTGAGCCGGACCACAAACACAAACCAGCTCATCACCGTGTTCTCCAGAATCGTCGGCACAATGACAAACTTGCTGGTCATCAGCCGTTCGATGTATTGCACGGCCACCCCATGGCGGTTTTCCGTCAGCTCCTCCAGCCGCTGCATCTGCGCCACTCCGAGTGCGGCATTAATTTCGCTCAGGCGATAGTTGTAGCCGAGCCGCTCGTGGGCCAGCCAGGACATCCCTTCGCGCCCCTGGTTGCGCAGGGCGCGGCAGGCGGATGCGAATTTTTCATCGTCGGTCACGATCATCCCGCCTTCGCCGGTGGTGATCTGCTTGTTGGGATAAAAACCAAAAATGCTGGCCCGGCCGAAGGAGCCGATGGGCCGCTTTCCCGCCATTCCCCCCAGTCCTTCGCAGGAATCTTCGATCAACACCAGTTGGTGCTTCTGGGCAATCTGCTCCAGCTCCGGCATGCCGCCGGGATGGCCGAAAACTTCCACGCCCACGATGCCGCGCGTTTTCGGCGTGATCGCGGCCACAACCTTGTCCAGATCAATGTTGAGCGTCTGCGGATTGATGTCCACGAACACCGGTTTGGCCCCCACGTACAAAATGCAGTTGGCCGAGGCGACGAAGGAGAAGGGAGTGGTGATCACCTCATCGTCCGGCCGGATCCCGGCGGCGATCATGGCGCAGTGCAGCCCCGCCGTGCCCGACGAGACCCCAACCGCATGCCTCCGGCCGGTGAGCTGTGCGGTCAGCCGCTCAAATTCCTCCAGCCAGGGTCCGATCGACAGCGTCGGCGTGCTCAGCACCTCGATCACCGCGTCAATTTCTCGTTGCGTGATGTCGGGCCGGGAGAGGGGAATTAATGCGGGCATATGATCCTGGAGAGATGGCTGGGCGGCCATCAATGTAGACGCTCATCGCCCAAGGTTCAAATGCCTCATAAAGGCCCAGTAGTGCTCCGCAAGGAAGTTCACTAAGATCAGGCCAGTGATCGAGCTGGAGGTGCTGTTTTTTGTCCACGCATACCCTGACATCCCCCGCCCGCGCCCCCAAATCGCTTTTCGGCTATGACGTCGTCGAGCAAATCGGCGAAGGCGCGGCCAGCACCATCTACGCCGTCAGCGATCCCAAATCCCGCCAGCTGTACGCCCTCAAACACGTGATCCGCCGCACCGAGAAGGATGACCGCTTCATCCACCAGTTGCAAAATGAGCTCCGCGTCAGCGAAAACTTCCGCCATCCCGGCCTGCGCCGATCCTTCGAGCTGAAAATCAACCGCACCCTCTTCCGCAAACTCATCGATGCTGCCCTCGTGATGGAAATGGTCGATGGGCAGCCGCTCAATCATCAGCCCATCAAGGAAATCCCCGACGTCATCTCCATTTTCAGGGATGTGGCGACGGCGCTCTCCGCATTGCATTACCAGCAGTTTGTTCACTGCGACACCAAGCCCAACAACATCCTCACCGACCAGCTCAATCACGTGAAAATCATCGACTTCGGCCAGGCCTGCCGGCAGGGGACCGTCAAGGAGCGCGTCCAGGGAACCCCCGATTTCATCGCCCCCGAACAGGTGAAATTGCGGCCGGTGACCATGCGGACCGATGTTTTCAACTATGGCGCAACGCTCTACTGGGCCCTGACCGGCCAGAAAATGCCCACGCTCTTCACCATCAGCAAAAGCGATCGTGACATCGTCCGCGAATCAAAATTTGCCACGCCGCGTGATCTCAATCCGCTGGTGCCGGCGAATCTGTCCGACCTGGTGATGGAGTGCGTGCAGATGGACCCGGTGCGCCGCCCGGCGGGAATGTCGCCGATTCTCGAGCGCTTGCAGAAGGGATAGCCTCGCACGGGTTGCATCGAGTTCAATATGATTGGACGTCCACAATTATTTGACCGTCAGACAGTAGTTTGCCGCGCTGCCGGCCGATGCATATACTGGCGCTTCAGAACCGACTGGTCAGTATTTGCCATATTTGCCATGAGAAGCATTCTCCGTCCAATTTCAATTTCGCTGCTGCCTGGCCTGCTGCTCTCACTCACCGCCTGCGACCGCCAGGGCGAGGCCAAACGGGTTACCACCCCGCCGCCGGTGCCCGTCATTCTCAAGCCGGCCACCACGGCGGAAGTTCAGCGCTCCATCGAAGTCGTCGGCACCCTCTGGGCCGATGAGGATGTCATCATCTCCAATAAAATTAACGGCAAGGTCATCGGCATCTATAAGGATGTCGGCGACCGCGCCCAGGCCGGCGAACCCCTCGCCCAGCTCCTGCGAAACGATTACGAGCTGGACCGCAACCAGAAAGAATCGGCCCTCCAGGAAACTTTGACCAAGCTGGGCATCAAAGAGATTCCTGGCAGCGATTTTGATCCCGCCACGCTCCCCACCGTCCGCCGCGCCAAGCTCCAGGCCGAAAACTCCGAATCCCGTTACAACCGCGGCAAACAGCTCCACGACAACAATCCCCCCCTCATCAGCGATCAGGATTTCGCCGACCTCAAAACCGCCTGGGATGTCGCCAAGACCGCCTATGAAGTCGAAGTCCTCATGGTTCGCGGCCTGGTGAGCGAAGCCAAGACCAAGCAGGCCGAGCTGGCCATCGCCAATCAGGCCCTCGACGACACCACCGTCCGCGTGCCCCGCACCGATTACAACGCCGCCGACGCGACAATGCTGCAAGGGGGCGAAGCGCGGACCACCGCAACCCGCCCGACCGACATTCATGCCGCCAAACCCAAGCGCTCCTATGCCATCGCCGCCCGAATGGCCAACGTCGGCGAGCTGGTCAGGGCCGTCACGCCCATGTTCCGCATCATCGATGATGATCCCGTGAAGCTCCGCGCCCCCGTCCCCGAGCGCTACACCAGCGAGCTGAAAGTCGGCCAGAAGGTCGATGTCAACATCGAGGCCTACCCCCAGACCTTTCGCGGCGAAATCGCCCGCATCAATCCGCAGATCGATCCGGCCAACCGCACCTTCCAGATCGAAGTCGTCGTCCCCAATGAAAAGCACCAGCTCCCGCCCGGCGCATTCGCCCGCGGCCTGGTTCAGACCCGGGTCGATCCGCAGGTCGTCTTCGTGCCGCTCGAATCCGTCGTCAGCTTCGCGGGCGTCAACAAAGTATTCACCGTGAAAGACAACAAGGCCGTGGAAATCATCGTCGATCTCGGCGCGCGCCGCGGCAATTCCGTCGAGATCATCAAAGGCGTCGCTCCCAACGACATGGTTGTCGTCAGCGGCACCAGCAAACTTGCAAGTGGCGTCCCTGTTGCGGTGCAATCCGCCCCGGCGACCCAAACTGTTATTGCGCCGTAGGGTGGGGCTTGCCCCACCTCGGCGGTTCAACGGTGGGGCAAGCCCCACCCTACAAAGCGTCGTTAGGTCGAATCGGTTGCTGTTATGAGTCTCCCCGAACTCTGCATCAAGCGCCCCGTCTTCACCACGATGCTCATCCTGCTTCCGGTGACGCTGGGCCTCTTCAGCTATATGAACATGGGGGTGGATCTTTTCCCCAACGTCGATCTCCCCATCGTCACCGTCACCACTACCCGCTCCGGCACCAGCGTCGAGGAAATGGAAACCGGCGTCACCAAGCCGTTGGAAGAAGTCGTCAACACCATCTCCGGCATCGATGAGCTGCGCAGCACGACCAAGGAAGGAATCTCCAGCCTCAACATCATCTTTGTCCTCGAAAAAAACCGCGATGTGGCCCAGCAGGAGGTGCAGAGCAAGATCAACACCATCCTCTCCCGCCTGCCCACCGGCACCGATGCCCCAATCATCGACAAATTTGACGTCGACGCCTCGCCCGTCCTCACCATCGCCGTCTCCGGCCGCCGCCCCCTCCGCGAGATCACCGAAATCGCCGACAAGCGCATCAGGGACACCCTCAGCAGCCTCAGCGGCGTGGGCTCCGTCTCCCTCGTCGGCGGCCGCCGCCGCGCCATCAATGTCAACGTCAATGCCCGCAAGCTCGAGGCCTACAACCTCTCCATCGAGCAGGTCCGCCAGGCCCTGGCCAATCAAAACCTCGAACTCCCCGGCGGCCGCGTGGATCAAAGCAGCCGCGAATTGATCCTGCGCACCATGGGCCGCATCGAAAACGCCGCCCAATTCGGCGACATCATCGTCGCCAACGTCGCCGGCCAGCCCATCCGCATTCGCGATATCGGCGCCGTCGATGATGGCTACGAAGAACCCCGCTCCATCGGCCGCCTCGACGGCGACAACGCCGTCCTGCTGGTCGTGCAGAAACAGAGCGGCACCAACACGGTTGAGGTAATCGATATCGTCAAATCCAGGCTGGTGCAGCTGCGCGAAGGATTCGCCCAGGAAGGCCGCGGCGATCTGCGCATGGAAGTCATTCGCGATCAATCCCGCTTCATCAACGCCTCGCTCCACGAAGTGAAAAAACACCTGGTCCTGGGCGCCATCCTCGTTTCGCTGACGATCCTCCTCTTCCTGCGCGACTGGCGCACCATGGTCATCGCCTCCTGCTCCATCCCCGTTTCACTGATCAGCACCTTCATGGTGATGAAGTGGCTGGGCTTCACCCTCAACAACATCACCATGCTGGCCATGGTCCTCGCCGTCGGCATCGTCATCGACGACGCCGTCGTGGTTCACGAAAACATCTTCCGCTGGATGGAAGAGAAGGGCCTGGGCGCCTGGGATGCCGCACTGGGCGCCACCAAAGAAATCGCCCTGGCCGTCATGGCCACTACTTTTTCACTGGTTGTCATATTCCTCCCCATCGCCTTCATGTCCGGCCGCGTCGGGCGGTTTTTCTTCTCCTTCGGCATCACCACCGCCGTCTCGATTCTCATGTCGATGCTGGTGAGCTTCACCCTCACCCCCATGCTCTGCTCGCGCTTCCTCAAACTGTCCGAAAAAGCCCGCCGCGAAGGCAAATCTCACCATTCCGGCGGCATCTACGGCTCGTTCGTCGAGCGCCCCTATCTCAGCTCCCTCCGCTGGTCGCTGCGCCACCGCTGGGCCATCATCCTCACCGCCGCCCTCGTCGTCTTCAGCATCTTCCCCGTCCCGCCGATCAAATACCCCGGCCTCTTCAAGATGGTCGGCATCGATTTCATCCCCAAGGACGACCAGAGCGAATTTGAAATCGCCATCACCACCCCCGAAGGCTGGACCCTCGACCGCACCAATCAGACCTTCGCCGATATCGAAGGCAGATTGAAAAAGATGCCCGGCGTCATCAACGTCCTCAGCGCCATCGGCGACACCACCGGCCGATTCACCCGCGCCCAGGGCGAAGTCACCCGCGGCTCCATTTACGTGCGCCTCATCGACCTCAGCGAGCGAAAGTTCACCCAGTTCGACGTCATGGCCGACGCCCGCGTGATGCTCACCTCCTACCCCGACCTGCGCACCAGCGTGCAGGTCCCCGCCGCCATCTCCTCCGGCCAGGTCAACGCCGACGTCGAATTCACCCTCGTCGGCCCCGACCTCGCCAAACTCGGCGCGTACAGCGACCGCATGATCGAAAAACTCCGCACCGTCCAGGGCCTCACTGACGTTGACACCACCCTCGCCCTCCGCAAACCCGAAATGCGCGTCGAGATCAACCGCGACCGCGCCAGCGACCTGGGCGTCAACGTCCAGCAAGTCGCCTCAACCCTCGGCATATTCGTCGGCGGCCAGGTGGTCTCCGACTTCCGCGATAATCAGATCGGCGAGCTCTATGACGTCTGGCTCCGCGCTGTCGGCACCGATCGCGATGATGCCCAGGTCCTCTCCAACCTCACCATCCCCTCCGTCAAAGCCGGCCTGATCAAGCTCGGCAACATCGCCAACATCGGCGAGGCCCGCGGCCCCTCCCAGATCGACCGCTTCGCCCGCCAGCGCAAAATCTCTCTCGTCGCCAACCTCGCCGGCATGCCCACCAACATCGCCCAGCAGACTTTCCAAAACACCTTCGCCGAACTAAAAACCGGCCCCCAATACGCCCTCATCGCCAGCGGCCGCGCCAAAACCCAGAACGAATCCAACGCCGCGTTCCTCATGGCCTTCAGCTTCTCGCTGATCTTCATGTACATGATCCTCGCCGCCCAGTTTGAAAGCTTTGTCCACCCCATCACCATTCTGCTGGCCGTCCCCGTCACCATTCCCTTCGCCCTCCTCTCCCTGATTTTCCTCGGCCAGTCGATGACGATTTATTCGATCCTCGGCATCTTCCTGCTCTTTGGCATCGTCAAGAAAAACGGCATCTTGCAGGTCGATTACACCAACGTCCTCCGCCACCGCGCTGCCGAAAACGCCGACGAAGTCCCCGCCGCCTATCGCGGCAACGGCCACCCCGGCGGCAACGGCGAAGAGGTGCGACCTTCCCGCTGGCAGCGCTGGGTCTGGAATATGGATGAAGAAAAACGCACCCGTCTATGGGCCATCATCGAGGCCAACCGCACCCGCCTGCGCCCCATCCTCATGACCACCCTGATGCTCATCGCCGGCATGGTCCCCATCGCCCTCGGCCAGGGCCCCGGCGCGGCCAGCCGCGCCTCCATGGCCAAAGTCATCGTCGGCGGCCAGGCCCTCAGCCTCCTGCTCTCCCTCCTGGTCACCCCCGTCGGCTATTCCCTCTTTGATGATCTGGCCCTCTGGCGTCGCCGCCTGAGCAAACGCAAAGCCGCCAAAACCGAAGTTGAACCCCTCCAACTCGACCGCCCCGTCCCCGAGCCCGCTACCCATTAAAGTAGCCCCGCCAGGGGCGCAAAACGATAGCCCATGGCGCAAGCCATGGGTGATATCGACGAACAAAAAAAAGCCCCGTAGGGGCGTAAGAATTCTTCCCGCCTCTTCGGGGCATTATTTTGGCGACGATCCCTATGGACGATTCCTATCGCCGATAGTCATACCTCGCATCCCGCTCATCGTAATATCGATACACCCTTCGCTCCCGATACACCGGCCGCTCCTGATAGTAATACCGGTCCTCGTAATACGCCGGCCGCTCCCGGTAATACCGATCCTCGCGATAATACCCATCGCGATAATGCTCCCGCCGATCCTGCTCATTCCCAACGATCCCCCCACCGATCGCTCCAATCGCTCCGCCAATCAGCGCGCCCTCTCCGGCTCGCGCATGCGATACGCTGCCAATGAGCGCGCCAATTCCCGCCCCCGCTGCTCCGCCGATCAGCGCATCATTCCCAGCGTGGCTTTCACAGCCCAGAACCGCCAGGCCCATCCCCGCCGCCAGCGTCGCACGAATGATCCATGATTTCTTGAACATACAAATAACCTCCGCCCCCCCATCATCAGACACGCCACGCCGCGGCAGGTTTGCCCTCAATCGCACCGCCCATAGCGGTCGTTATACCGCTCCCGATGGCGATAGCTGTCGCGGTCATAGTGCCGCTCACCGCCATAGCGGTAATCCGTCCGCTCGTAATAACTGTGCCCCGCCGGCCGGTAATATCCACCATCATCGCGATACTCCCGGTACGCGCAACCCGTCAGCAGCAACCCCGACGCTCCCAGCATCACCCGGCCCACAATCGTCACGAGTCTCAACATAAAGCTCCTTGTGAAACACAACCCAGCACTCAACTGGACAGTCCTCCCCGAGGGTGGTTTGCCAACCAAATCGTCGAAATCGCCTGAAAATGCGGCCAACCAGACGGCCCTATTCAGGTCCCTGGCCGCGCCGCTCCGTAAAACGGATACTTGTCATACGTGTCCGTATCGTCCGACGCAGCGCAATCACCAAATACAACCGCAGAGATCGCAGAGACGCCCAGACCGCAGAGAAATGCCTGGATAGAATTCTGTCCTCTCTGCGTCTTGGCGTCTCTGCGTCTTTGCGATTTTCCCGACCGCGTGTCATGCGGACCCACCCCCGCTACCTGGACCGTCTGGCCGGGCCGTGTCGACCGGGCACCGGGGGGGCAGCGAGTCCCGTCTCGCCCCAGCCCTTTCACTCCCTTCCAACCCTCTCCTCCCTTCCTCCCCCGCATTTGTATTTTTCGGGGGGTTGCAGGGGGGGTATTCCCCCATGCATCCGCGCATTTAAAAGCACAAACCAGAAACCATCACCACCCAGACCGCTCACCCCCAAAATCAACCTCCCCAACCCCTCTTCAACCATCCTCCCCCCCACCGAAAAATCTTGTCCTACAATAAGCCCGTCTGTATACTTATCGATTCGGACCATTTTGACCGGAAGGACACTGAACAAGCATCATGATCCGTGGTTTACCCCCTGCACAGGGCCTGTACGATCCGCGCTATGAGCACGATTCCTGTGGCGTCGGCTTCCTCTGCCACATCAAGGGCAAGGCCTCCCACAAGATCGTCGATGACGCCCTGCTCATGCTCGAAAACATGAACCATCGCGGCGCATGCGGCTGCGAACCCAATTCCGGCGACGGCGCGGGCATCCTCGTCCGCACCCCCGACAAATTCCTCCGCCGCAAATGCAAGGAACTGGGCATCAACCTCCCCCCCCTTGGCAAATATGGCGTCGCCATGTGCTTCCTCCCCAAGGACATGGTCGCCCGCCACGAGTGCGAGCAGGCCCTGGAGCGCATCGCCCAGGAAAACGGCATGGTCGTCCTCGGCTGGCGCGATGTGCCCGTCAACAGCAGCAAGATCGGGCCAACCCCCCGCCGCAGCGAGCCCAAAATCCGCCAGTGCTTCGTCGCCCCCGGCGAAAAATTCTTCAACAAGGCCGATTTCGATCGCCGCCTCTATCTCGTCCGCCAGCGCGCTGAAAACGACATCGAATTCAACGCCGTCAACCAGGCCGCCCGCGAAGGCTTCTACATCAACCTGATGTCCGCCAATCGCCTGGTTTACAAGGGCATGCTGACCGCCACGCAGCTCCGCGACTATTACCCCGATCTCTCCGAGCCCGACTTCGAGAGCGCGCTCGCCATGATCCACTCGCGCTTCTCCACCAACACCTTCCCCTCCTGGGACCGCGCCCATCCCTATCGCTACCTGGCCCACAACGGCGAGATCAACACCCTCCGCGGCAATCGCAACTGGATGCGCGCCCGCTATGGCGCACTTCAAAGCGCTGTCTTCGGCGACGAGCTTCAGAAGATGTATCCCATCCTCACCGAATCCGGCTCCGACTCGGCCACCCTCGACAACATGATCCAGTTCCTCTGCGTCAACGGCCGCTCATTGCCGCACGCGGTTCTGATGGTTATCCCCGAAGCCTGGCAGCAAAACGATCTGATGGACCCCGACCTCAAGGCCTTCTACGAATATCACGCCTGCCTCATGGAGCCCTGGGACGGCCCGGCCGACATCACCTTCACCAACGGCCAGCTCATCGGCGCAGTCCTCGATCGCAACGGCCTCCGCCCCAGCCGCTATTACGTCACCAAGGACGACATGGTGATCATGGCCAGCGAAGTCGGCGTGCTGCCCATCAAACCGGAAAACGTCGCCAAGAAATGGCGTCTCCAGCCCGGCAAGATCTTCCTCATCGACACCAAGCAGGGCCGCATCATCGACGATCGCGAGATCAAGCAGGAATTGGTTGATAAGCGGCCATGGCGCCGCTGGCTCGAAGAAAACATGATCGATCTGGAAAATCTCCCCCAGTCGAGCAATGTTCAGCAGCCCGACCACGACACCCTGATGGTCCGCCAGCACGCCTTCGGCTACACCGTCGAAGACCTCAAGATGCTCATGACCCCCATGGCCGCCACCGGCCAGGAAGCCCTCGGCTCCATGGGCACCGATACCCCGCTGGCCTGTCTCTCCGACAAGCCCCAGCTCCTCTACGCCTACTTCAAGCAGCTCTTCGCGCAGGTGACCAATCCGCCCCTCGACGCCAATTTCGAGGCCCTGGTCACCTCCCTCCACACCTACCTCGGCCGCGAAGGCAACCTGCTCGACGAGACGCCACGCCATTGCAACCTGATCAAGCTCAAGCAGCCCATTCTCAGCAACGAAGACCTCGAAAAGCTCCGCGAAGTGTCTGTTGAGGGCATGCGCACCGTGACTTTGCCGATGCTCTTCAACGTCATCGACGGCGAGGCCGGATTGGAAAAATCCGTCGATGAACTCTGTATTAAGGCAGTCGAAGCCGTCCGCGATGGCGCAACCATCCTCATCCTCTCCGACCGCGGCGTCGATCGCGACAAAGCCCCCATCCCGTCGCTACTTGCCACCGCCGCCGTCCACCACCACTTAATCCGCGAAGGCACCCGCACCCAGGCCGGCCTGGTCGTCGAAACCGGCGAAGCCCGCGAAGTCCACCACTTCTGCCTCCTCATCGGCTACGGCGCAGGCGCAATCAACCCCTACCTCGCCTTCGAAACCCTCGCCGACCTTCATCGCGACGGCCTCCTCCCCAAGGACCTCGACCTCGATCACGCCAAAAAGAATTACATCAAGGCCGCCAACAAAGGCATCATCAAAGTCGCCTCCAAGATGGGCATCTCCACCGTCCAAAGCTACCGCGGCGCCCAAATCTTCGAAGCCATCGGCATCGGCAAACACGTCATCGACAAATATTTCACCAACACCGCCTCGCGCATCAGCGGCGTCGGCATGGAGATCATCGCCGCCGAATCCCTCGCCCGTCATCGCAAAGGCTTCCCTCCCATCGAAGTCGATCAGGAAACCCTCGACCTCGGCGGCCAATATCAGTGGCGCAAGGGCGCCGAGTACCACATGTGGAACCCCGACACAGTGGCCAAACTCCAGCACTCCACCCGCATCAACAACTTCGCGACCTTCAAAGAATTCACCAAGCTCGTCAACGACGAAGCCCGCAACCGCTGCACCCTCCGCGGCCTGTTCGAGTTCAAATTCGGGGAGGCGCAGCCGATCCCGCTCGAGGAAGTCGAACCGGCGAAGGAAATCGTCAAGCGCTTTGCCACCGGCGCCATGTCCCACGGCTCGATTTCGATCGAGGC
>JBGPEF010000034.1:0-18995 GCA_041482675.1 Tepidisphaeraceae bacterium
GGCGAGGGGGACGAGGGCGGCGAGGAAAATTCGGGTTTGGACGGGGGAGGCGAGGCGATTGAGGAGGGCGGCGCGCGGGGAGCCTTTGGGGAGTTGGTTGGATTCCTTGATGAGGAGATTGGCGCGGCGCTTGGCTTCGCTCAGACGGGAATTGTCGGTGAGGAGGCGCTGGATGAGCATGGTGGCGGCGGCGATGAAGGCGGCGACGAAGATGACCACGGCGGGTTTGCCGAATGTGCGGAGGATGGGCCAGAGGAAGAGGTCGAGGAAGCGGAAGGAGGGTTGGTAGAGATAATTTTCGGGGAGGAGGAAGACGGCGAGCAGATAGAGGCCCCAGATGAGGGTGAAGATGTTGCGGAGGCGGGCGGAGGAGCGTTCTTTTCGGCCGGGAATCGGGGGGATGAGGATGCGGGGGATGCGGAGGTCGTCGGGAGATGAAACTAGCCCAGTCCCCGTTTCCGTTCCGTCGGGAGGGGAAACTAGCCCAGTCCCCGTTTCCGTTCCGTCGGGAGCGGAAACTGGCCCAGTCCCGGTTTCAGTCCGGTGGATGGAGCCGTGGCGGCCGTCGATGGTGATGGTTTCGCCTTCGGAGAAGAGCTGGGTGGCGCTGGGGAGGATGACGGCGGGGATGTTCATTTCGCGGGCGACGACAGCGCCGTGGGAGAGGGTGCCGCCGCATTCGAGGATCAGGCCGGCGGCGTTGACGAAGAGCGGGGTCCAGTTGGGGTCGGTGCTCGGACAGATGAGGATGTAGTTTTTGCCCAGGTCGCCGGCGGATTGGGGGGAGAGGACGATGCGGGCGGGGCCGGTGGCGTGGCCGGGGGAGACGGCGAAGGCTTGATGAGAGGAGGAGGCGGAGAGTTGGGGGGGCTGGCCGAGGGTGTCGATGGCGCTGGCGTCGATGATGAAGGGGAGGGTGAGTTTGGATTCGGCGGCGTAGAGGATTTTGCGCTGATTGATCAGGTGATGAGGGGCGAAACCGACGCGAAGGGCGTCGAAGAGTTCTTCGAGAGTCAGTTGGAAAGCATCGTCGCCGATGTCCAGGCGGCGGCCGGCTTCGACGATGACATCGCGGAGGAGGTCGTAGCCGAGCATCAGGTAATATTTGCCATCTTCGCGGAAGGCGATGTAGCGGCGGACGAGGCTGAGGCGGTTTTCGAGGTCGGCGGCGTCGGAGGGTTGGAGGCGTTTTTTCAGGTCGGAAAGTTTTTCATCGCTGCGGCGCAGATGATCGACGTGGAGATTCAGAGGGCTGGCGCCATCTTTTAGGCGGTTGGCCATGGTCTGGAGCTCGTCAGGGCGCTCGCGCCATCTTGGTGTGGCCAGGTCAAATT
Organism: Tepidisphaeraceae bacterium; assembly: GCA_041482675.1. Classification (GTDB taxonomy): domain Bacteria; phylum Planctomycetota; class Phycisphaerae; order Tepidisphaerales; family Tepidisphaeraceae; genus JBGPEF01. Next base: position 1,335 of record JBGPEF010000034.1, read on the forward strand.
CGTCAGGGGCGCGATGGCCGTAATCGGCGAGCCAGGAATCAATCGAGCGTTTGCCCTGCGCCAGCTCGTAGAGATGCACACTGGCGAGAAGAGTTTTGTCGGGCTCCGCCGCCGCGGCGAGGGCGGCGGCGAGGGATTCAGGATCGTCATCCCAGAAGTTTTCTTCCAGCAGTGATTTCAATTCAGCCAGGGCCATGGCGCAGACCATGCTGGGGAGGAGAGACCAGGGGGCGAAGTCGGCCAGCACGCGGTCGTGACGAGAGTTCCAGAGGTCGATGAGTTGCTGGGTGTCGAGGGGCTGGAGATTGCGGTTCTTTTCTTCGCGGCAGTACTCGACGAATTTCGGGATGATGTCGGCGGAAAGTTTTTTGTCGAGGTCGGCGGAGAGATTGTGGACGTTGGCGCTGACCTTGGATGCGCCGCGGGCGGCGGAGAGGCGCTGTTGCATGGAACCGGTGGGGATGGTGGGAGGGGATTGGGCGGCGTCGGGATTTTTTCGGAGTTCTTCGAGGTCGTATTTGAAGGGGTAATCGGGGAAGAACATTTCGGCGGCGAGGGAGAGGTCCATGTAGGGGCGGCCGCCGACGCGGTGGAGGAAGCCATCCTTGCAGACGCGATCGGAGGGTTGGAAGCCGACCTGTTTGTACATTTTTCCGAAGCCGCCATCGCCGGACATGAATTTCTGGATGACACTCCAGGTGAGGGGGGTGGGGTGTTTGAGGGTTTCGGAGATGTTGTGGAGGACGAAGGGGCCGCGATTGGCCGCGAGCAGTTCGCGGAGGCGGGCGCGGGTGGATTGGAGGAGTTGTTCGTAGGCTTCGGCGTGCTCGAGGGTGGTGATGGGGCGGGATTGGAGGAGGAATAAATTGCCGTTGTGGATGGCCCATTCGATGTCCTGGGGGCGGCCAAAATGCTCGGCAGCGCGGCGGCCGAGTTGCCAGAGCCTGGTCACATCGACGGAACGGAGACAGGGGACGCGACGGAGGTCTTCTTCGACGGGTTTTTCTTCCTCATCGCCGGGTTTGAGCCAGATTTGCTTGTCGGAGATGGTGGCGGCGAGGACGCGGCCGGAATCGGTTTCCAGGCGCAGGACATCGGGCTGGACGCGGCCCGAGACGACCGATTCGCCAAGGCCCCAACTGGCTTCGATGAGCATTTCGGTGCGCGATCCGGTTTGAGGATTGGCGGAAAAGAGCACGCCGGCGACGTCGGCGGGGACGAGTTTTTGCACGACGACGGCCATGGCGACGGTGGCGAGGTTAATGCCGTGCTCGGTGAGATAGGTGCGGGTGCGCGGAGAATCGAGGCTGGCCCAGCAGCATTGGACGGCGTCGAGGAGGGCGTCTTCGGAGTTGATGTCGAGGAACGTGTCGTACTGGCCGGCCATGGAGGCGTCGGCCATGTCTTCGGCGGTGGCCGAGGAACGGACGGCGACAGCGGGTGCGCCCATGGCGCGCCAACTCTTGCGGATTTCTTCGGCCAGCGATTCGGGCATGTGGGGGGAGCCGTAGGAACGGGCGTGGCGATAGGCTTCGGTGGTGATGACGAAACCACCGGGGACGGGGAAGCCAGCGCGAATGAGGAGGCCGAGGTTGACGGCTTTTCCGCCGGCGACGGCTTTGTCGCGGCAGTCGGCCAGATCCTGGAGCAGGACGGGGGCGCGATTCATTGCGCCACCTTTCCGCCGACAAAGCAGCGCAGGCCGCCGGTTTCGCTGCCGACAAAGACGCGCGAGTTGGTGATCATGGGGGAGGAGAGGGTGAGGCCCATTTCGGCGGGTTTGTCTTCTTTGTTGAGCAGTTTCTTTTCGATCACGCTGCCATCTTTGACGCTGACGACGATCAAATATCCGTCCTTGGTGACGGCGTAGATGTGGCTTGGGGTCATGGCGGGTGCGCCCAGGAGATTGGAGGTGGTGCCGAGGGATTTTCGCCAGATGATCGAGCCATCCTGCTGATTGACGAGAACGAGCTCCCCATTTCTAACCGGACAGAGGACTTTGCCATCGCGGGCGGCGATTGCGCCCAGGACTGAATCAGTGAAGCCGATTTTCCAGCGCTGGTCGCCGGTTTTGGAGTCGAAGGCGGCCACCACGCCGCCGGGATGGGCGGCGACATTGACGAAGTCGCTGTTGCCGCCGCCGACGATGACCAGATCGTCGATGAGTGTGACCGCGCCGGTGCCGGGATAGCCGAAATTCTTCCTCCAAAGCTCACGGGGGAGGTTTCTCGATTTTAATTCTTCGTCAGATTCACTTCGCAACGCGACGACGGAGTTGCCCTGGAAGCTGGAGCCGATGTAGATGATCCCATCCTTCGAAATTGCCGGGGACGATTCGGGGTCGGCGACGGCGTAGCGCCACAGTTCCTTGCCGTCGGAGATGCGGACGGCGAGGACGAAGCCGGGATCGCCAATGGGCTTGTGATCCGGGCCTTCGATTGCGCCGACGCCGGCGACGACCATGTCGCCATGAATGGCGGGGGAGGATTCGATGTGGAGGGGGGTTTGGATCTTCCAGTGAAGTCGGCCGGTGGCGGCGTCGAGGCAGATGAGATAGCTGTCCTTGTGATCGTGGAGACCCTGCCCGATGAGGAGGTATTTGCCGTCGGCGGTGATGGCCGGGGAGCTGAAGAAGGCTTTGAGGTCCTGGTTGTCGAGCTTGTCGATTTTCCAGATTTGAGCGCCGTCGGAGGCGCTGACGCAGAAGATCGAGCCGAGGTATTTGTCGGGTGAGGTGAGGACGAGGGTGGCGGAGGCGCTATAGACCCGCTCGCCCACGACGGCCGGGGAGGAGAGGTACATGGTGTCTTCTTCGGGGTTGAATTCCCAGCGGGGGCGGAGCTCGAGCGGGCTGGGTGAGCCATCGTGGCCGCAGCGGGCATAGTCATAGCGGAAGACGGTGGGTTCGTTTCGTACCGTGGCGGGCTGGGTGGTGGGGTTGGTGGTGGGGGCGCCGTTTTCTTCCTGGCGGAGGATATCCAGCGCCACTTTGGCCCAGTCGATGCGCTGGGGGCCCTGCGCTTTGGCGGCGGTGGCCGGGGTGAAAAGCCAGATACACAGGAAGGTGAGGGCTGCCCCCCCTGCCAGTATGGATGGGAGCAGGAGCGGCCGGCGGCGGGCGAGGCGGATGAACTCGCGGGGTTTGAGGAGCAGGGCAAGCGCGGAGGCGATGGGGGCGAGTATGGCCGGGAGGAGGGCGGAGCCGGCGTTGACGAAAATCGGAACGACCGCGATCGGCGGCGTGTTATTGAAGATGGAATACACCAGAGTTAGACCTCCGTGCCTTGCATTAGTGACAGATAACCGGGGGTGGGGCTTGGATCAATTGGAGCGGTTAGGAGTGGTGGGCAATGCCCACCCTACATTAACCGTTTGGCCCGTAAGGAACATCCTCTTGCCATCGTCATCTAAGTGGTCTATACAGGTGGGTCGTCTTCATTGTTGCTTAACAGGCAACCGCGGCCAAAGGACATGGATGTCCGAAATTTTTCGTCACGAAGCTCGGTGCAAGGTACATGGGTTTTGGGCGACTACCCTTGGCGGCAGCGGGGCGCTGTTAGCGAGATTCCCTGCCCAGGCTGAGCGCAGATCGTTTGATGACAATGTGTTAATCAGTTTTGGCCGTTCAACGGCGGGTGAATTCCCCCCGTAGAACCCGTTGACGGCACACTCTAATCGCGGAGGCGATGATGAGATGGGATGGACGGATGCGCGTTGTGTTAAGGCTATCGGTTCCTGTTCTGGCCATTGTGATTCTGGGGGATTTGCCGGCGTGGGGGCAGGGACAGCCAGCGCCCGCGACTGTCAATAAGCCGGCCGCCCCGACTGTAGCCCCCACCACCAAACCAACCGCTCCGCCCGTCGCCGCACCAAAGCCGGTGGTACAAGCCCCGGCACCCGTGCCAGCACCCGCGCCCGCGCCGGTTCCGGAGCCGATTGCAGCGGCCAATGCGCTGGTGAATGCCAAGGCGGCGTATCAGCAGAAGAATTACCAGGGGGCGGCGGAGCAATATCGGAATTTCATCAAGACCTACCCCGCGCGGCCGGAGATTCCGACAGCCCGGTATGGCTTGGCGCTGGCGCTGGTGGCCATGCCGCAGGTGGATTACAACGCGGTGGTGGAGGCGCTGACGCCGGTTGAAGGGGCGGCGTTCGCGGAAAAGCCGTATGCCCTTTATTACATTGGGTTTGGTTATCGCGGGCAGGGGTTGAAGGAGCCCGCCAAGGCGAAGGACAAGTTTGAGCAGGCGGCGGCGCATTTTCGGGCGGCGGCGGACGGGTTTGCAGCTTTGCCCAAATCGGCGGCCACTCCGGGGCGGACTTTGCCGGTGGAAGTGGAATGGACTGCCCGGGCCAAGTGCGATCAGGCGGAAGTTTTGATTCTGGCCGGGCACTTCAAGGAGGCGGCGGCGATTGTGGAGTCGATGATGAAGGATGGGGGACTGGCCAGGAGCCGGTATGGGAAATTGTCGGCGTTTTATCTGGGGTGGTCGGACTTTGGATTAAATGATTTTGGTGGGGCGGGGCGGGCGCTGAGCACGGTTGCGCCGTTTGATGATCCGGCGATTGGATTGCACGCGCGGTTTATCCTGGGAAGGACGCACCAGATTGCGGATGAAGCGCCGGAGGCCAGTGCGCATTTTGAGGCGGTGGTGAATGGGTTTGAGAAGGTGAAGCAGGCGGCGATGCTGGCGCTGAAGAATCCGGAAGCGTATCGGGAGAGGCCGGATGAGCGGGCGTTGCTGGAAGAATTGGCAAAGAGCAGTCCGGAATACATCGCGGAGGCGAAGTATCAATGGGGGGTTTGTCTTCAGCAGCAGGGGCAGTATTCGGCCGCGCTGGAGAAGCTGGTGGTGTTCGCGCAGCAGAATTCCAAGTCGCCGTTTGTGAGCGATGCGGTGCTGAGGCAGGGAATTTGCCGGGTGGAGATGAAGCAGTTTGCGGATGCGGCGAAAACCCTGGCCAGCCTGGGCGAGCATCCGACGCTGGGCGAGGGGGCGATGTGGTGGCTGGGGAAGGCGCACGCGGGCATGGCGGATGCGGGGAACCCCAAGAGCTTTGAGCCGGCCATCGCGACGCTGCAAAAGGCGGCGGAGAAGGCGCGGGCGGGGAAGGAACCCGAAGCAAAAATCAGGCGGGGGCAGATTTTGATGGATGTGGGGGATACGCAGCAACTGGCCAAGCAGTTTAAGGAGGCGGCGGCGACGTATCAGACGCTGCTGCTGGAAAAGCCCAGCGAGGAGTTGAACGAGGCAGCGCTCCAGAAGCTGTCGATGGCTCTGGGGATGGCGGGGATGTATGCGGAGTCGGACAAGATTTGTTCGGAGTTTGGGCAGAAGTATCCGCGGAGCCCGCTGACGCCGCTGGTGGTGTTCCGGTCGGCGGAGAATGCGTTTGCGGCGAAGATGATGCCGGAAGCATCGCAGCGGTATGCGGTGGTGGTGAACAAGTTCCCGGAGTTCACGCAGATCAATGCTGCGCGGAAGGGATTGGGGACGGCGCTCTATGAACTGAAGAAATATGAAGAGGCGGCGACAGCGCTGGGGCAGGTGCCGAGTGCGGAACGGATCGGGGAGATGGCCGGTGTGTCGTATCTGCTGGCGGAATGTTTGATCAAGACCATGCCGGCGGATGCGGATGATGCGCTCTCGACAGCGCGACTGGTGGATCAGATCGAGCAGGCGGCGACGCTGCTGAATGCGTTTGTGGTGGCACAGGAAAATCATCCGGAAGTGCCAGGGGCGCTGCTGAAAATCGGAGCGATGCGGCAGCGGGCGGCCAGCGTGATGGCCGATGCCGATGAGAAGAGGAAAAACCTGCTGGTGGCGCGGGATGCCTACATCAAGGTGGTGCAGCGCTTCCCGAATCATCCGCAATTTGCGACGGCGGTGATGGAGAATGCGAGGATTTCAGCCCAGACGGGGGATTACCCGGCGGCGATCAACCAGCTCAATCGGTTTCAAGGTGCGCCCCTGAACGCTCAGCCGGTCGCGCCGCTGGCGCTGATTCAACTGGGGGATTATCTGCGGATTCAAAAGCGGGCGGCGGAGGCGGTGGCGCTGCTGACGAATGTGAAGACGCAGCACGAGGCAGCGCTTTTGAAGGATGCAGCGCGGGCGGGATGGGTGGCGACGCTGCATTACAACCTGGGGATGGCGCTGAAGGACAGCGGCAAGTTTGCCGAGGCGCGGACGGAATTGGAAAGCGTTTCGACGCTGTATCCGAACAGCCCCGAAGCGCTGGAGGCGGCCTGGCGCGTGGGGGAGAGCAGGCGCGAAGAAGCCGTTAAAAAATTAAATGACGCACACAGGTCGATGACGGCCGCTGGCGGCAAACCAGCCGAGACGGCGGCAGCGCAGGCGGGTGTGGATGCCAGCGCCAAGCTGGTGCGGGAGGCGGCTGATTATCTGACAGCGCAAGCCGTCAAGGCGGAGAAGAACCCGCAGACCAGGTTGCGGCTGATGCATGAAGTGGCTCTTTGCTATCGGTTTTTGGCGGAGGCGGAGTTTGAGATGGCGCGGGAGAAGTTGCAGCGAGAGGCGGGCGCGAAGCGGCAAGCCCTGTTGGCGGCGGATTTGCCCAAAGGTCGGCCGGTTCCGCCGCTGCGGGCTGTCGAGGTTGCACTTTCAGCCGTCGCGGCCCAGCCGAGCGAGGCGATTGCGAAGGAGAAATATCAGGCGGTGGTGGCGGCGGGGGCGGACACGCCGTTTGCGATTGAAGCTCGCGTCGAGCTGGCGGAATTGCTGGCCAGGCGCGGCGATCTGGATGGGGCGGTGAAGCTGCTGAGTGAGGCGGTGAATCAGGATGGGTCGGCGGACCAGATCGACAAAATTCGCATGCGGCTGGCGGAGATTGCCCTGGTGAGGGCCGATACGAAGACAGCGCGGACGCAATACGAGACGATCGCGGCCAATCAGAAGAGCGCGTATTACCATCATGCGAGGGTGGGGATGGGCGAGTGTTACGCGGTGGAGAAAAAATGGCCGCAGGTTGTGGAGATCATGCTGGTGTATCGCACGACGCCGGAATTGAAGCGATTGCCGGAGGTGGCGGATCGGGCCATGCTGCTGCTGGGGCAGGCGTATGGGCAGATGGGGCAGTGGGAGCCCAGCCGCCTGGCGATTGATGCCTTCAATCGATATCACCCCAACAGCCCGCTGATGCCGGACGCGAAATTTACCATGTCGGTGGCGCTGCAAAACCTGCGGCAACTGGATGCGGCGGTGGCGGGGTATCGGGATGTGCTCGGCAAGGCCAACGGAGAGCTGGCGGCCAAGGCGCAGCTTCAGATGGGGCTGGCGCTGATGGAACTGAGGCGGTTTGATGAGGCGCTGGATGCGCTGCTGGTGGTGCCGCTTTCTTATGACTATCCGGATTTGAGCGCATCGGCGCTGTGTGAAGCAGCGCGGGCGCTGGTGGAATTGAAGAAGCCGGCAGATGCGACGCAGTTGCTCAATCGCGTGGTGAAGGACCATCCGACGGGGACGTGGGCGGATGTGGCGAGGAAGCGGTTGGCGGAGATTAAGTAGATAGAGGATAGAGGATAGAAGATAGCGAAGAGACACGGATGTCTGTGAAGGAGATTGGTGATGAAAAAGCGCAGCATGATGATTGGGATGTGGCTGGTGGCCGGTTTGGTGTTGTTTGTGAAGGATCGGCCGGCGCAGGCTTATGTGGAGATTCCCTACACAATCGGCAGGGTGATCAATGAAGCCACCAACGTCGTGGTCATGCGCATCGAGAAGGTGGACAAGGAACGCAATCTGATCATTTTCAGCAAGGTGGCGGATTTGAAGGGGAAGCATCCGGCGGAGCAGATCAAGCACAGCATCGGGCGGGGCGGATTCCATCCGCGCGAGTGGCAGTTCATCATGGAGGCCGCGGAGGTGGGAAAGACGGCGGTGTTTTTCCACAACGGGCAGGCCAGTGAGACCTGCATCGATAACTATTGGTATCAGGCATATGCCGGGGGCGAGTGGTGGAACATGAGCCACGGCGAGCCATATCTGCTGCGGTCATTCGCGGGGAAACCGGAGAAATTGATTCCGCTGGTGACGGATATGCTGGCCGGCAAGGATGTGGTGGTGCCGTGCATGGTCGATGGGGACAAAAACGCGCTGCAACTGCGGACGGCCAAGATCCAGCGGCTGAAGGCGAGCTTGCGGATCATGGATTATGACCAGAAGCGGGATTTTGCCGGCTGGGGCGGGGATGAATTCCGGCAGTTGGCGGGGATGAGCGGTTTCATGATGTATGGCGGGCTGACGCGGGTCGATCCGGGCGCGATTGGGATGGTGTCGGCGGATTTTGATGGCGATGGCCGGGCGGATTTGTGTTTGTATGGGGAGAACAAGGTCGTTTTGCTGAAGAGCGCGGGGAAGTCGATGGAGGAAGTGTCGCTGCCGTACAACGGCGGGGCGCGCGGCGCGGCGTTTGGGGATTACAACCATGATGGAAAGCCGGATCTGCTGCTGGCGACGCCGACGGGGCCGAAACTGCTGACCAATACGGGCGGAGGGTTCAAGGATGACAGCTCAGCGCTGCCGAAAGAGCCTTATTACAACCTGACGGCGTGCGCGATGGCGGATTTTGATGGGGATGGGAAGACGGACATCCTGCTGGCGAATGGATTCCTGGGCATGCGGCTTTACCGGAACACTTCGGGCCCCCAGGCGGTTGCGGCGGGGCCGAAACTGGGCAAGTGGTATGTGGCGGGGCCGTTCGATAATGCGGGCGGGCGGGGTTTTGAGCAGGCGTATCCGCCGGAGAAGGAAGTGAATCTGAAGGCGGAGTATCCAGGGCTCAGCGGCGAGAAGGCGGTTTGGAAAGAGGCGAATTTTGTCGATGGGCAGTCGAACAATCTGGCGCTCTACCGGCCGGAGCATAACAACTGGTCGGCCGCGTATGTTTATCGCGAGATCGACGTGCCGGCGGCGATGGAGATGCCGATTTCGCTGGGGAGCGATGATACGCTGACGGTGTGGTGCAATGGGGAGAAGCTGGTGGCGGAAAATGTGCTGCGGCCGTGTACGCCGGATTCGACGATGGCCAGCCTGAAGCTGAAGGCGGGGAAGAACAAGCTGCTGATGAAGATTTGCAATGGGGATGGGGAGTGGCAGTTCTATTTTGCGGCGAAGGTGCCGACGGTGGCGGCCGCGCCCAATGCGTTTGAGGATATTTCAGAGCGCGTGGGGCTGGGAATTTCCGGCGTGGGTGGCAAGAGCAAGGGAGACCGGCTGCTGGTGGCGGATTTGAATGGAGATGGGCGGCTGGATTTCCTGTATTGCGCGGGGAATTGCGTGGTGGGGATCAATACGCCCAATGGATTTGTGGAGGCGAAGGATTCGGGTTTGAATTTCCCGTGCGGAAAAATTACCCCGGTTCTGGGGGATTTTAACGGCGACAAGGCGGTGGATTTGTTTGTCCCGATGCCCAGTGGTTCGAGGCTTTATAAGAACGATGGGAAGGGGCATTTTTCGGATGTGACCACGGCCAGCGGCGATCTGGCCAAGCCGATGGCGAATGCAAATTGTGCGGTGTTTGCGGATTTCAACGGGACTGGCAAGATGGATTTGCTGGTTGGATGCCTGAAGGGGCCGAATCGATATTTCAAGAACAACGGGAACGGCACTTTCAGTGATGGCGGGGAGGAGATTGGGTTGTATCAGAAGGTGTTTAACACGCGAGCGATCGCGGCGGTTGATTTGAACAAAGATGGCGTGCTAGATTTGGCGCTGACCAACGAGGGGCAGGAGTCGGCGGTGTTGATTGGATCGCCGGCGCGGAAAAAGTAGGTTCTGATTTGCGATTTGCAATTTGCAATTTGCGATTTGCCATTGCGGTGGCACTGTTGATTTCCGCGCTGCCTTTACGCGCCGATTGGCCCACGCATCGGGGGAATCCGCAGCGGACGGGGAGCGATGATGGGAAGGCGGGGCCGAAGCAGCCGAAGGTGCTGTGGATTTTTGAGTCGAGCGAGCATTTCATTGCATCTCCGGTGGCGGGAACCAAGGAATTATTCGTCTCAGGACTGGGAACTTTTAATACGGCGTCGCTGCATAATTTGAACATCGACCCGGCCGCCGAAAAGCGGGAGATCTGGGTGAAGCGGCCGCCGTATCTGAAGCAGGCGATGGCCTGCCCGCCGATCATCGCCGAGGGAAAGATTATTTTTGGCGATGGGATGCATCAGACGGATGGGGCGACGCTGCATTGTCTGACTTATCCGGCCGGAATAGCCATCTGGCAGTTGCCGGTGCCGGGGACGCTGGTTCACCTGGAAGGGTCGCCGGCGATTGAGAAGGGCCGCATCTATATCGGCGGAGGGGCGGCGGGCGTGATGTGTGTCGATGCGAATCGAGTGAGCATCAATGGAAAGGATACCACGCTTGCGGAGGCGCAGAACCTGATTGAGGCGAAGTGGAAGGAATTGAGCGAGGCCTATGAGAAGGACAAGGTGAAGGACCCGGATTTTGCGATCCCGCCCAGCGAAGATGCGCTGCCGAAGGCCAATCCGAAATTGCTCTGGCAAAAGGGGAAGGACAAATGGCACGTGGATGCGGCCGTGACCGTGTTTGAGGGGAAGGTGCTGGTGGCATCGGCCTATCTGGATAACGAAAAGCTGGGGGAGCGGGGATTGATCTGCCTGGATGCGAACACGGGGGCGCAGAAATGGGAGCGAAAGCTGGATCATAATCCGTGGGGTGGGGCGAGCGTGGCCGGGAAACTGGCGCTGATCGGGTGCAGCAGTATTCGATTTGAGCCTAAGGATGTGCCGGGGCAGGGGGAGATCGTGGCGGTGGATATGGAGAATGGGGATGTGAAGTGGAAGAAGAATCTGGCGGGGGGAGTGGTGTCGCCGATTGCGGTGGCCGATGGGCTGGCGATTTTTACGTGCGCGGATGGGAAGGTGAGGGCGGTGGATGCGGTCAGCGGGGATGATAAATGGACCTATGAAGGGAAGGCGGGTTTTTTTGGCGGGCCGGCGGTTGGCGGCGGCGTGGCGTATGCGGCGGATTTGAAAGGGGTGGTGCATGCGGTCGGGCTGAATGATGGGAAGGCGCGGTGGACGCTGGATCTGGCGGCCGATCCGGCGGTGATGGCGCCGGGGATGGTTTATGGCTCGCCGATTCTGCATGATGGGAAGGTGTTTGTGGCGACGTGCAATATCGAGGCGGGGCCGGACCCGATGAAGACGGTGGTCGTGTGCATTGGCGAACAATGAGGAAACGCGTCATGAAAATAAGCTGGATTTTGGCGGCGGCGATGATGATGAGCGCGCAGGTTTTGGCGGCGGATGCGCCGTCGGGAATCATCGTGGATAAGGAGAAGAAGTCGATCACCATCCCGGCCAGGATTGCGCCGCGGAAGCTGCCGACGCTGGATCAGATTTATCCGATTGAGGTGATCGCCTGTTGGCCGACGGAAAAGAAAGGACAGAAGGCGCACGAGACGGTGGTGGTTTTTGATGTGAAGCCCAGCGAGGTGCATAAGGCGCTGGAAAGTTTTGGATTGAAGGCGGGCAAGCCAGCGCAGGGGGAAGGAGAGAAGGCGGAGGGGCCGGAGGTGAAAGTTTATCTGGAACTGGCGGAGGGCAAGCGCGTGCCGATTGAGAAGACGCTGGTGGACAAGAAGACGGGCAAGCCGATGCCGATGCTCAAGTGGTACTTCACGGGCTCGGTGATGACGCAGCCGAATCCGGAGAAGGATGAGAAGGTGTACGGGGCGGATATGAGCGGAACGCTGGTGGGAATATTTCCGGTGACCAACCAGGTGGTGATTCAGACGAATCTGACAATGAAGGATGAGCCGCTGTTGAAATTGGAGACGGATAAGAGGCTGCTGCCGGCGGAGGGGACTCCTGTGAAATTAATCATCGAGGCGAAGTAAATTCATCGCAGAGACGCGGAGACGCAAAGACGCAGAGAAGAATCTTTTTGTGGCACGGGCGCCTCGCCCGTGAGCTCATGGGCGAGGCGCCCATGCCATTTCAGATCATTCCGGAGCTTTCCATTGCTTCGCATCGGCCCCTTTTCCGATAACGGGGAATGAGCTGATCCGCAGCCGCGCAGCGCCCATGGGGATGAGGGTGATGGTTTCGAGCAGCTCATCGGATTTGATGGGGCTGTCCTGGAGTTTGCCGACGAGTCCGGTGGCGTCCGGTTTCCAATCGGGAATGCGGCGGGCTTTGGCGGTGATTTTGATCGGTGCCGATTCGGCGGTGAAGGGGGCGGTGACGGGTGCGGCGGAGAAATTCACTTGCATGGCTTCGTTTGAATCCAGGCCGTAATTCCAGGCAGTGGTGGGCATCACCTCCTGTTCGGGGAACGCGTCGGTGCCGCCGTAGCGGGTCCATTTTTCGCCGATTTGCAGCGCGAACGCGAGCGGGCCGTAATCGACGGAGGCGGCGTTGTGATTCTTCTGCCATTTGCGGATGGAGATTTTCATCGGGAGGCGAAGCGTGACGAGGTCGCCGGTTTTCCATTCGCGATCGACGACGAGATATTTTCCGGATGCTCGTGTCGGGGCGGAGACGGTTGGTTGATCGCACCAGGAGGGAATGCGCAAATAAAGTGGGAACCGGACGGGACGCTCGACGGTGCTGTGGAAGACGATGCGGTCGGAGAAGGGATAGGCGGTTCTCTGGTCGATGGTGACCTTCACGCCATCGCCGACGATCGCTGAAACCTCCGATGGGGCGTAAAGCGACGCGCACAAACCCCCATCGGCGGTGGCCAGCCACATTTCCTCGGCGTAGAAAGGCCACCCGTGCGCCACATTGTGCTGGCAGCAGCGATAGGTCTTGTAAGGGCTGTAGGAAAACATCGTCCCTTCGTTTTCGATACCGGGGGCGTGGTTGTTTTTGTCGAGGAAAATCTGGTTGGCGCAGGTGAGATAGTGGAGGGCTTTGAGGTCGGGCGTCATCGCGGCGGGGAGAGAATTGAAGGCGACATCTTCGCAGCGATCCGACCAGGCCGGATTTCCGGTGATTTTGGTGAGCATCTCGAAGCTGTGCATGAATTCGACCATCGAGCAGGTCTCCGCGCCCTGATGCGGGTCGTCGTAGCCTTTGCGGGCGTTTTCGTCCGCGCCGAACATGCCGCCGGGGAATTGGCCGTAGAGGTCCATCACAGTTGCATAATTTCTTTCGGCGGCTTCGAGAAATCTTTTGTCCCTGGCCTGGACGTAATAGTTGGCCGGCTCGCGGAAGCCCTGGGTGATGTTGACGCCGTGCCAGTTGATGATGCCGCTGGTCCAGTCGGCCGCGTGGTCGTGGCATTTTTTACCCAGCTCGAGCAGCCAGCTCTCGCCGGTGCGATTGTAGAGCCACTGAATGCTCTCGATGTTGTCGCCAGCGCGCATCTTCGGCCAATAGCCGGCCATGAAATCCCCGGCCGGAACGCTCATCTGCCACTTGAAATATCTCGTCATGAAATCGAGCACGCGCTTGTCGCCGCTGAACTCGTAATAGCTCTGCATGACGTTGAGCATGAGCATGTTGGGCCACATGTCAGGCTTGCCCTGGAGCGAGGTGAGGCTGGAGCGCGGGCCGAAATAGCCATCTTCGCGCTGAGTTTTGAAGACGGCTTCGATCCATTTTCTGGTGTTGGCGATTATTTTTTCATCGTTGAGGACGTAGCCGAGATCGCCGTAGCCTTTCAGCCAATAGGGCAATTCCTCCCAGCCGCTGTGGCCTTTACCTTCGGGCTCGACCCAGGCGTTGCCTTCGTATTTGCACCACTGGGAAAGCTCGGGGAGATGGCCGACCATGCCATCGCGCTCGAGTTCGAGCTGGTGACGCAGCCAGCCTTTGGGCTCGATGGAGCCGATGGGAAGTTTCACAAATGCGCTGGGGAGGAGGGGGGCGCGGTTGGAGACGTAAGGAGACACAGCGCGCGTCGTTGGTTGCTTAGGAGAAGACTGCACGGAAGACTCCTTCTTAGCACAAGAACTGATTGCCAGGAGACAGATAAGGATGAGGCGCATGAAAGCTCCGAATCAAGAGCACGGGCGGGACGCCCGTGTTACTTTCTGGACGACCATTTTTTCCACATCGCTTCGTCCTCCAGCATGGGGATGAAGACGCCGCCGACGACCGATCGGGCCTGGAAGCCGCTCTTTTTGCCGGTGACGGTGTCGTACCAGTCGGTCATGGGGACGCGGCTTGGGGATTCGTTGAGGAAAACATAGATGGGATCGACCAGCGCCCGAAAATCGTCCTTGTTTTCGGCCAATGTCGCGGTCCAGAGAATCCAGTCGAGCTTGGTGTAGGTTTTTCGATTATCGAGCGGCAGGCCGTATTTGTTCTGCTTTGTCTTGTAATAGGCGATTTCTTTTTTGGCGACTTCGGGTGGAAAAAGTTTGAGGCCGAGCAGTTTGTCCCAGACCAGGTTGTATTTCTGGCTCCAGGTGCCGGGTTTGTCGAAGGTGAGGCGATAGTGATCGCCATCGTCGGCCATTTTCATCCACTGGGCGGCCATCTCCTCGGCGGATTTGCGGTAGGTGGAGGCCTGGTCCGCGTTGCCCGCGCGCTCGGCGAGCTGAGCGAAGGCGCCTAATGCAACGATGGCCTTGAGGGATAGATTGGTGTTGTGGGCGAGGTGGCCGGCGAAGTCATCGGTGCAGAGCTGATTTTCGGGATCGAGACCTTTTTCTTTCAGATAATCCGCCCATTTCGTCAGCGTGGGCCAATATTTTTTCGCATAGTCGGCATTGCCATCAACGTGGGCGATGGCGGCCATGAGGATGAGCATATTGCCGCATTCCTCGACGGGCATTTGATTCTTCTCGGTCTTTTCCCCCCCGCCGTAAACCTGGCCGTTGGCCTTGGGATAAGTCCCCAAGTCGTGCGGCGCGAAGGAAAACTTCCAGCGCTCGCCCTGGGCATATTCGAGCACGGGCGTGGTCATTCCCTTGAGCAGGGTTGGATTGAAGAGGAGGAACATGGGGGCCGAAGGATAGGTGACATCGACGGTGGCGATGCAGCCGTTCGAGAAGTTTTCCTTGGAGAAAAATAATGGAGTTCCATCGACACCATAGACGAGCTTGTGGGCCGCGATGGCCTGGCGGAAGGCGAGGGAACCGATCCGCGAATAATTTTCGCCGCCGATGGTGCTCAGGTCGGCCATCAATTCCCTGTCGAATTTTTCGCAGCGATCGTGCAGGCTTTTATACTCTCGCTCGGCATCGGCGAGGGCGGCCGGGGAATGATTGCCCCAGCGCCGCCACCAGGGCTTGAGGGGCTTGTTGAAATGCTCGATGCTCAGCTCATCGTCGTAGCAGACCATGATGTGCCGCGCGGCCGGCTCCCGCCCGACATCGCCGAGGTCGAGGATGCAGGCCAGGGCCGGCCAGTTGTCCTTCACTTCGATGGGCATTTTTTCATCATCTTCCTGCGGCAATGTCCCCTTTTCGGCGAAGGAGGTGCGCATCGCGTGGGCGGGAGCGGCGACGGCGCGGTTGCCCTTCATCTGCGGGACGGCCAGATAAAAATAGCCCCAGTCGATGCGGAGATTGTCGCCTTTTTTGGCCAGCACGGGCTGCTCTTCGGAGCCGATCCGGAGGAGGTCGATGCCGGTGCCGAGCTGGCGGTCCCAGACGACTTTTTGCTCGATTTTGTTGACGGCCAATTCGCCAGTGGCGTCGAGATAGATTTGCACAGTGTGCGGCTTGTCGTCGATCGATTGGACCGACCAGGTGATGTAGCTGATGGGCCTGGAGACGAGCTCGAGATCATTGGGGAGGAGGGGAGAGAGGAAGGTGAGAGTGAGGCGCACACCGGCGGATTCGAATTGATAGATGGTGCGGGTGGGGAGGACTTCGAGGGAGGTTTGCGTCATGGGCTGGGATGTTTCCGGGCCAGCGCCCATGTAGCGCCAGGGTTTGCCATCGATGCGAATCTGGCCGCAGAGGGCGTGGGTTGCGCCGGTCCAGTGTTTGGGCCAGTCCTGGTGGAGTTGGTCGTTGAAGGACCAGATGGAAAAGTAGGGATCGTGGGTGATGAGCGGAACGGCCGGGGGGCGGAAGGATTTGGGTGGATCGGCCGCGTTGGCGGCGGGAATCAGGCCCAGGAGAAGAAGCGCAATGAGACGGAGTTTGTTTTTCAAGAGCATGAGATGGTTCCAGTTTGGCGGCTAGGATAAATGATGGGCAGCGGGAGCGGCGAGTCAATAGCACGCGCATTGACGTATTCTCCCCCCTCCGATAGTCAGTAACCCATACTGCGTACCCATCGCGCCTGGCTCCCGCTGCTTCTGGTCCTCCTCCTCGCGGCCGCCCTGCGCCTCTACCAAATCGCCGACTATGACTACTGGCTCGATGAATTCTGGACCGCCGAGCTCTCCACCGGCCGCGGCTCGGTGCATCTGACCTTGCCCAACAACACCATCATCAATCCCCCGCCGGCCACCACCCGGCTCCTCAATGCTCCCCCATCCTGGAAAGTCTGGACCACCATGCAGGATGCCACCCATCCTCCCCTCTATTTCCTCGCCCTGCGTCTGTGGCGCAATCTCACCGGCGAATCCGACCTCGCCTCCCGCCTCCTCTCCGTCCTCTGCTCCCTGGCCGCCATCGCATTCTTATATGACACCGCGTCGCGCCTGCACGGCCCCACCGCCGCCATCTGCGCCGCCGTCCTCATGGCGATCGCCTCGCCGCAAATCGAATACGCCCAGGCCACCCGCAACTACGCCTTCCTTCTCATGACCTCACTGGCCGCGTGCAGCGCCCTCATCCGCATCGAACAAATCGGCCCGCGCATTTCCTATCTGATCTGGCTTGGCATAGCCCTCCTCTCCACCGCCCTCACCCATTACTTCTCCATCGGCGCACTCGCCGCTCTCTTCGCCTACGCCGCTCTTTGCCTACGCGGCCCCGTCCGCTGGAAAACCCTCGCCACTTTTTTCGCCGCCGGATTATTTTTTCTCATCCTCTGGCTCCCCCACCTCCGCGCCCACTTCCACACTTTCTCCTCTCCTGAGCGCACCACCGATTTCCTGTACGACCCCCACCCCGGCTACATCCTTCGCACCCTCAAGACCCTCGCCACTCTCCCCATGATGCTCCTGATCAACCTCCCCTCCAACTCCCCCATTTGGACCGCGCTCGGCACATTGATTTTTGTCCTCATCCTCTCCCCCCTCGGCCGCCGAACCGACCTTCTGCTCTGGTGGCTCTGGCTCGCCGGCGTCATCGGCTCGCTCGCCGCCCTCGACCTCCTCCGCAACACGCAGCAACTCCCTTTCACGCGCTACACCCTGCTCGCCGGCCCCGCCCTCTACGTCCTCATCGCCGCCGCCCCCGCGCGCTGGGGAAAACTAACCCCCCACCTCATCCCCGCCGCCATCGCCCTCCTTTGCGTCATCGCTCTTTCCCGCATCTATGAAAAAAATCGCCCCGACTTCCAGGACCTGGCCAAACTCCTCGATCAGGCCGGCCCCAACGACCTGCTCATCTTCGCCGCCCCCGCCAAGCGCCAAACCGCCCCCGCCGAATTGTTTCTGGGCTACTCCCACTACTCCAACCCCCTGCACCGCTCTCCGATCCTGCTGATGACCGACTCACTCCCGCCGCAAGTAACGGCCCAATTCCCAAACTTCCAGCACATCTGGCTCATCAACGCCTCCCCCGAAATCCTCCCCACCCAAATCCTCCCCAACC
>JBGPEF010000035.1:0-18784 GCA_041482675.1 Tepidisphaeraceae bacterium
CCCGGCCTCAGCGGCGCGATTTACCGGACCCCATCGCCCGCCAAGATCAGCGCCTTCGGGGCGATTCTCCGCGCTCGCGGCGTCGTCGCCCACATCCGCCGCACCCGTGGCGACGATGTCAGCGCTGCCTGCGGCCAGCTCCGCGAGATGATGGCGTAGTACGCCGGCCACGCTTATTTGCTGGGTGGCATGGGCAAACGTACTCGTTTGCCCGTGTCGTTCTACGTCGAGTGCCTGCCCACATCTTTAGCGTAGCCAATGTAGT
Organism: Tepidisphaeraceae bacterium; assembly: GCA_041482675.1. GTDB lineage: Bacteria > Planctomycetota > Phycisphaerae > Tepidisphaerales > Tepidisphaeraceae > JBGPEF01. The sequence continues at coordinate 266 of JBGPEF010000035.1, forward strand.
AGGGTGGGCTCTGCCCACCAATCTGGCCGCGCAGCTTCTGCGGGCTCTTTTCCAAGGCTCGTTCATTCTTATTATCAGCAGCCCCGCCCCGCGCAATTCGTGCGGGCGTCGCACTAAAGTTTGCGCGATTGACCATCCGAAGATGAGCAGCGTCAATACGGCCGGTCGCATCAGCGCAACCGGTCGCGCATCCGAACGGATTCGGAGGCGTCGCGGACTAAAAACAAGGAGGTTTGAACCTTCCCACCAAGTCGTTCTCACCGGGCGGAGTTCCGGTTCAGCATCTTCCATCTTCTAAAAAACGTAGTTGCACCGCGGTCGCCAGGGAATGGCAGCCGCTCATTCTCAGCGCCAACATAATCGCGCTAGAAACTTCACGGAGGATCTCATGAGTCGGATCAATCACAACATTGCATCGCTTCAGGGCATCAATCGCCTGACCCGCAACCAGGCCGATCTGGCCCTGCGGCTCCAGCGCCTCTCAACGGGCCTGCGGATCAACACCGGCAAGGACGCCCCGGCCGGCCTGATCGCCAGCGAAAACCTGCGCAGCGAAATCGCCGGCATCAACCAGGCCATCGACAACTCCAACCGCGCCACCAACGTGATCAACACGGCGGAAGGCGCGCTTGGCGAAGTGGCCGCGCTCCTATTGGAAGTGCAGAGCCTTACCAGCCAGGCCGCCAACACCGGCGCGCTGTCGAAGGAAGAAATCGCCGCCAATCAGATCCAGGTCGATTCCATTATCAGCAGCATTAATCGCAGCGCCAACACCACGCAGTTCAACGGCGTGAAGCTGCTCAACGGCTCGCTCGATTACACCACCAGCGGCGTGGTCACGTCGAACTTCGCCAACATGCAGATCAACGCGGCGCTGCTCCCCGACAATGCGGCCGTCAATGTCGTCATCGCCGTTACCCAGAGCGCCCAGGCCGCCACCATCGGCTACACCGGCGGCGATCTTTCCGCCACCAATGCCGTCACCATCCAGATTTCCGGCAATCTGGGCGTGCAACAGCTCGCCTTCGCCGGCGGCGCGACGATTGCCGAAATGGTCACCGCTGTAAACGCCGTCAAAAATGCCACCGGAGTCAGCGCTATCTCCTCCGGCGGAGACCTCGGCCTCTACAGCACCACTTTCGGCTCCAATCAGTACGTCAAGCTCAGCACCATCGCCGGCACGTTCGTCCCCACCGCCGCGAAAAGTAATGGCCGCGATGCCAATGTGACCGTGAACGGCGCGGCCGCCCAGGCCGATGGATTGAACGTCAACTATCGCTCCAGCTATCTGGACATCCAGCTCGACATTCAGCAGGCCTTCAACACCGTCGGCAACGACAACTTCTACATCACCGGCGGCGGCGCGACGTTCGCCCTCGGGTCGAAAGTGACCGAGGCCGACAAGTCTTCGATCGGCATTCAATCGGTGTCCACCGGCAGCCTCGGCGATCAGACCACCGGATATCTCTCCACGCTCGGCAGCGGCGGGGCTAATTCGCTTGCCAGCGGCAACCTCACCACGGCCCAGCGCATCATCGACAAGGCCATCAAGCAGGTCTCGACCCTCCGAGGCCGACTCGGCGCGTTCCAGAAGGAAATCCTGGAATCCAACATCAACAGCCTGTCGGTGGCCCTCGAAAACGTCACGGCCAGCGAAAGCGCCATTCGCGACGCCGACTTCGCAACGGAAACTGCGGCTCTGACACGAGCGCAGATTCTGGTGCAGGCAAATACGTCCGTGCTCGCGCAAGCCAACGCAACGCCGCAGAATGTTCTGTCGTTGCTCCGGTAAACCGCGACCGGTAGGTCGGGCGCTCTTGCCCGACATGTCGCGAGCGAAACCGCACGTAACGTGATCCGCGACAGCAGAGTAGGGTCCGCCCGCGTCAGCAATGACGCGGGCCCCTTACAACACGGAGAAGGACGGTCCGGGAAGGGACCGTCCTTTTCTTTTGCTTTCAAGGCTACTTACACCGTTGTGGTTTTTCCGCATTCAGGACAACGATCGGGCGTAGCCCGTAGATCGTAGCCACAGGACTCGCATATATTCGGCAACTGCTGACGACGTCGTCGCACAAGAACATTGGCGATTTGAGGAGAAATCAGCCAAGCGAGGAAGGTGAGCCCCAGCACGATCATTGAACTGTCCCGCAGGAATATTCCACAATTGCCGCGGTATGCGTCGAAGATCCATGCAGGATGAAACACCAGTAAGGCGGTATGGGACAACGCGATTAGGCCCAGGCGAGCCCTGATGTAGCGATAAACGATTGGAATGAGAAGAAGGCCAACGCCAAGCGCGGACCACTTTGAGTACGCAACATTCTGATGGATTACGCGAAGCGCACCTGGGCCACTACAGGCCCAAACAGTGTCCGCTGAAAACGCCAAAACCAGCAGCAACATCAGAATGAATGGTCGCACGTTGATCGCTTCTCAAATCTGCTTCCCCTCCACCACCTCATAAAACCCCATCCCATCCCTCTTCAAAAACCCCGCATCCGCCAGTTCCTCCCATATCTCCTTCCCAAATCCCGCCGGCGGCTGAATCGACACGATCCGGTCCCGCGATTTCGAGAGCGGGCTATGCCCCAGCTTCGAATCATCATCCAACTGCGTCATCTTGATCCGCTTCTTCAGCGCCTTGAGCGCCTTTCGCATCTCTTCTGGAGTCGAAGCCATATTTTTACTCCGGCATCGCGCACGGCCCCGGCCCGCCGCATCTTCCACACATCCCCGGCGGCAAACCACCACTCTTACCCGCCGCTTCGGATGATACCGCAAACACGCTCACCGCCCGCGCTGTCTGCTTCGACCCGCACCTGGGGCATTCCGCGCCCTCCGAAGCGCTCATCGACCGCACCAGCTTCTCAAACCGGTTCTCACACTTCTTACAATTGTACTCGTAGATCGGCACATCTCTCCTTGGTCCAAACTCGCCCTTTCCTATATTCTAACCACATCATTTGCCAGGGAGAACCTTGATGCCTCGCCAGCCGCCGGCTTTTGATACAAGCAAATTCATCAATGCCTCGCAGGTTGGCGGAATCGATGCCTATACCATCGACGAAGGCCCCGCCCGAAACGTCCGCGCCCTCCTGGTCAACACCGGCGGCGGCCTGCGCTATCGCATTCTCGTCGATCGCGGCCTGGATATCGACCAGGCCTTCCTCGGCCCCCACAGCCTCACCTTCCTCTCCCACAAGGGCGTCACCCCACCCACGCGCGCCCTCGACCGCGGCCTCGATTGGCTCAAGGGCTTCGCCGTCGGCCTGCTGACCAGTTGCGGCCCCTTCAACATCGGCGGCCCCGGCGCAGACGAGGACGGCGAATTCGGCCTGCACGGCCCCCATTCCAATACCGCCGCCACCATCGAATCCATCACCCAGCCCGATCCCCACGGCAACCAGCGGGAAATGTCCGTCACCGCCCGCATCCGCTACGGCGCGTTTTACGGTCCATGCGTCGAGCTAAAAAGGAAAATCAGCTCCGTCCTCGGCGAAAACACCATCTATTTCGTCGATGAATTCTTCAACGCCGGTAATCAGGATGTCCCCCACGCCTGGCTCCTGCACATCAACTTCGGCTATCCACTGCTCGATTCCGGCGCTGAGTTCTGCTACTCCGAGGAGCGCGTCGAGCCGCTGCCCGGCCACGAAGCCGCCGCCGCGCTCTTTGTCGAGGGTGCATCGTATAAGCGCATCCCCGATGTACTTCCCGAGCATTCCGGGCCGACGTCGCTGGTGGGATACATCTATCCCAAAGCCGACAAGAACGGCATGACCAGCGTCGCCATCGCCAATCCAAAAATCCCCCTGGCCGTCTCCATCGGCTACAACATGAAAGACTTCCCCCGCTGCGCCAACTGGCAGCACTGGGGCAAATATGAATACGTCGCCGCCCTGGAGCCCTCCACCGGCTCCGTCGAAGGCCGCGACAAAGACCGCCCCCGCGGCCTCCTGGGCACATTGAAATCCGGCGAGAAAAAAATCTACCGCTACATGATCGACGCCATCAGCGACAAAGACGGCGTCGATGCGCTGCTGGCGCTGAATCGCCCCAGGCAGAAAAAAGGTGTTTGACGTCTGGCGGTTCTGCCTACTCGTGCTTGCCGCTGCCCACCGCGATGGGCTGGAAAGCCGGGCGGCGGGAATCGATGCCCGACATCACCCGGGCTGCGCCGGCGGCGATGATGATGATGGCGGATAGGAGCATTCCGACGATCAGGCCGCCCTGGATCATGCTGTTGATGGCGATGGTCCAGTCGGCGGTGGGTTTGGCGAACTGGGTGCGGAGAGTGGTGACGTGGCCGGTGATCATTTCGATGCCGGCGGTGCTGGTGGTGGTTAGAACCACGGCCATGGGGATGAGCGTGACCCAGACGTAGCGGGTGCGGCCTTCGTTGATGAGGAACGCGGAGACGATGGCGAGGGCGATGACGGCGAGAGTCTGATTGGCGATGCCGAAGGTCCGCCAGATCACATCGAAGCTGTCGGAGTTCATGAACCATCCCCAGCCGAGGACCACCAGGAGAGTGCTGACAATCGCGCCGGGAAGCCAGCTCGTCACCGCCAATTTCGGATGGATCAATTTCCCGGCGGCTTCCTGTAACAGGAAGCGGCCGATGCGGGTGCCGGTGTCGATCGTGGTCAGAATAAACAATGCCTCGAACATGATGGCGAAGTGGTACCAGTACTTCCAGAGCCCTTCGAGCATGGGTTTGTTGGAGGACATGAAGCGGGCGGCGGCCTGATCGAAGATGTGGGCCATGCCGACGGCCAAAGTCACAGCGCCGCCGGTGCGGCCGCGGAGGGATTCCTGGGTGCGTTGCTCGTAAAGGGGGAGATTGTCGCGCGCGGCATCGACATCCTGGGGGCCGTGCGCGCCGCCGACGAGGAGGATCTTGTCGTGCCATTTGGGGACGGCGGCGAGGTCGGTGTTCATGGCGTAATAGTCGTTGGTGGGGAGCGTGGCGGCGGCCACCATGGCGACGCAGGCAACCAGGCCTTCGATGAGCATGGCGCCGTAGCCGATAGTGCGGGCATGGGTTTCTTTTTTGATCATCTTGGGCGTGGTGCCGCTGGAGACCAGTGCGTGAAAACCGGAGATCGCGCCGCACATGATGGTGATGAAGAGGAAGGGGAAGATTTTCCCGCCGACGGTCGGGCCGCCGGATGCGAAAATCGTGTTGTAGGCGGGCGCTTCCAGTTTTGGATTTGCCATGATGGTTCCGAAGACCAGCGCGGCGATGGTGCCGATTTTCAGGAAGCTGGAGAGATAGTCGCGGGGGCAAAGCAGAATCCATACGGGCAAAACCGAGGCGACGAAGCCGTAGATGGCCATGGCCCAGGTGACTTGCATTTGGGTGAGGTTGAAGGCGTTCGCCAGGCCGCCGCCGTGGGGAATCATTCCACCGAGGAATGTCGCGCCCAGTGTCAAAACAGCGCCGATGATTGATGCCTCGACGACGTGACCGGGGCGAATTTTGTACATCCACAGGCCGACGAGCAGGGCGATGGGGATGGTGCAGGCGATGGTGAATGTGCCCCAATATGAGCCGGGGACGATGCGCACGGAGCCTGGAGGAATTGGGGCGCTGAAATAGCTGCCGGATTTGTCCTGAATCCAGGTGATGGTGAGCGGCTTGGAAGTTTGAAGCGGAAAACCGTCGTTGAACTCCATCTCATTGTTGCCGCCCCAATGCAGGAAGGTGCCGGCGGGGATTTGATAGATAAAGGTATTCTTGGGGCCCGGTTTCAGATCCAATTCCGCCTTGGTCAAAATCAGTCGGCTGTCGGCCGGATATTTCACGTTCTCGCCGCCCAGCGCCTTGACGACGACTTTCCCCAATCCGGCCAGGGCGATGACGATGATGAACAGAATGGCGATCGTCGCCGTTGTCCCGGCCACTTTGCCGATGTCGCTGTAAGCAATTTGTGCCAGCGATTTTCCATCGCGTCTTATCGAGGCGACGAGCACGAGAAAATCCTGCACCGCGCCGCCGAGGCAGACGCCGATGACGATCCAGAGCAATCCCGGGAGATATCCGAACTGCGCGGCCAGGACGGGGCCGATGAGAGGTCCAGCGCCGGAAATGGCCGCGAAATGATGGCCGAAGAGGACCCATTTGTTGGTGGGATGATAATTCTGGCCGTCGTTGAGGCGCTCGGCGGGAGTTTGCGCTGAATCACTGAGCGCCACCACGCGAGCCGCGATGAAGGCGCTGTAGTAGCGATAGGCAATGGCCATCAGGCAGAGGATTGCGATCATCAGGGGCATTGCGTGCATCGAAGGGTTCTCCCGAAGCTTGCTTTTTCCGCGCCCGAAGCGAGTTGGCTCAATAATACGGCGGCGCAGCCATGCAAACGAGTGTTTTCCATCGCCGGGAGCAGCCAATGCGCAGCCAACTTGCCGCCGTCCGCAACCTACCCACCCCGGCGGTCGATAATCCCCTTGATGTCGGTCATTTCACCATCGGTGCTTCAACTGAGCGCGCAGCAGCTTCGCGAACTGGCCGCCGCGCGGGTGGCCGGTAAATACGTGCGCCGGGCGGTTGCCGTGGCCACTTTTGATGGCTGGGCGCTGGCGGTGTTTGCCATAGCCAATTGCGCCTGTGGACTGGCCGACCTATCCAGCATGGTCATCGGGTTGGCGCTGGGCGCGATGGCTTATGTCGAGGTGCGCGGGGCATCGCAGCTTCGGCGGCTGGATGAAACAGCTCCGCGGCGATTGGGGATCAATCAGATTCTGCTGGGGACCCTGCTGGCGGTTTACGCGATCTGGCACATTTATAAAGATCTTCACGGCCCCAGCCCGTATGCGGTGCTGAGTCAGACCGATGCCAAGGTGGGAAAGCGATTTGAGGACATGTTTCGATCGCTGAACGTCGCGGTCTATGGCTGCCTGATCATCTTCGCGATTTTGGCACAGGGGGGCGCGGCGCTGTACTACTTCACCCGCGAGAAATACCTCAAAGCCTACCGCAAGCGCACGCCGGCGTGGATTTTGCAGATGCAGAGGACGGGCGTGGGGGTTTGAGCGACGGCGGCCTGTTTTTGTGATCCCCTCGGGTTGATACAATAAGTCTCGTGGTCATCCGCGCTACATCATCGCGCCGCCTGGTTCCCGGCACGACCGGGTGGACGGTTCGTGATCTGGATAATCCGGAGATCGAGCGCCAGAGGGATTCATCTCATTACGAGATCATCGAAGGGGTGCTGACGAAAATGGCTCCGGCTTACTATGACGGGGGTGTTGCGCTTTCGAAGCTCGTGGATTTAGTCAAGTGGCATTTGAGGCAGGACAAGGGAGCTGGTCACTTCGCTCATGAGGTCGATCTGATCCTCGCCGAGAAGCGCGTCGTGAAGGTCGATGCTGTTTATCTCAGCCGCGAAGACCAACGGCGGCAAAAAGAGGCCAATGCAAAACTCCCCAAGCCCAGATTTGTTTACGGCAGACTCCTGCTTCCTCCCACCCTCGTCATCGAATCGGTGAGCCTCGGCCACGAGGCGCATGATGAGGAAACCAAGCGGGCCTGGTATGCCGAATTTGGAATCCCCAATTACTGGCTGATCAACGCCCACCCGCGAACGCTGGATTGTTTGGTCCTTGACGGCCAGACCTACCGCGTAGACCGGGCCGGCAAGCAAAAAGACCAACTGCGGCCGAGTCTTTTCCCCGGGCTGGTCATCAAGCTAGCGGACCTTTGGCTGGATTGAATTCAGGAATGTCTTTGTGCGAATCATCCCTTCGCGATCGATTGTGATCGTTATCGCCCCGCACCGATTGGTTCGATAAAGCGGGCGATCGCCCACAATTTTTTCAAATGCCCGCTGCTTTTGCGTCAGGGTGTTGTCGTTGGAAGAGAGGATCAACCTGGCGCCCGTTGCCTGCACAAATTCCGCGGTGGCGGTCTCGCTGCTGCCATGATGGGGGGCGACCAGCACATCACACTTCAGTTTTTCCGGCTGGGCCAGCAGGGCCCGCATGGCGGCATCCTGAATGTCTCCCGTGAATAGAATCGTTTTCCCGCGCGAGGTGATTTTCAGGACCAGCGAGGCGTTATTATCCCACAACCCTCCACCAACCGGCGGCCAAAGCACCTCGAGCATCGTTTGTCCATCCAGCTCGATTTTTCTTCCGGCCGCGATCAGCAGGGGCGGATGGGGCAGGGATTCCAGCAGATGCTGGCCGGCGATGTGCTGTCGCGCCTCTGGCTCAAACATGGGCCCGATCAGAATGTGCTTCGCCTCCGCCACTCGTGCCGCATCGGCGGCGGCGCTGAAATGATCGTAATTCGCATGGCTCAAATAGATCGAATCGATGCGGCTCAGGCCCTGGCTCTTGAGGAACGGCCCGACGCAGCGCCGCCACAAATCGGGGGTCTGCGAGCCGGCATCAATCAGGATTATTTTGCCGGAGGGAAGCTGCATCACAGCGCATTGGCCCGCGCCGACCGAGAGCAAGGTCAGGCGCGTGTCGCTGGTCTGCAAATGCGGCGCGGGCGCGAGGAGCAGCGGCAGAGAAATCAGCAGCGCCATGGCGACGGCGACAATGCCTTTCACGTATCGCTTTAGCCGCTGCTTCCCGACGGGAATGAGGAAGGCGAGCAACAGGAGGTAATAGGCCAGCACCAGCCAGATCGATGGCGAAGGGAGGGGCAGATCGTTGCCCGGCCAGCGGGCCATCCAATCGACGCACCAGCGCATCGACATGACGGGCCAGGCGGCAATCATCGCCATCGGCGGCGCGAGCGGGGGAATCAGGATGCTCACCACGATTTTCAATAATCCCGCCACCAGGGACAAAAACACCGGGATGATCAGCAGAATCGTGGCCGGGATGCCCCAGAGATTGAATTGATTGAAATGGAATGCCGTCAGCGGAGCGGCGACGGCGGCGGCGACCAATGACGTTCCGAAAATTTCTCCACCTTTGATTGAAATGTGTCTTCGAAGTGCCTGCCATCCTCGCGGTTTTCGAATTGAGAATGCGATTTCCATGTCGCGATCACGCAGCGATGCGAAAAATCGCAGCAAGGGCTTCGTAAAGAGCATCAGCCCCAGTGTCGTTCCGAACGAGAGCTGAAATCCGGCGTTGTAGAGATCAAGCGGGTGGTAAATCAACATGCCCAATGCGCTCATTGCTACCAGGTGAACTCCATCGAGGCTTCGACGCGAAACAAGGCCGATTCCAAAAACCAGGCAGAACAAAACCGACCGGATCACGGGCGCGCTGGGCAGAGCCACTGCGCCGTAGAGCACGACAAAAATCATCCCCACCCACGCGGCCGCCCTGGGGGATATGGCCAGCAACCGGCAAAGGAAATAGACCAGCGCGCCCAGCACGGCGACGTGCATTCCGGAAATGGCCAGATGATGGCTGGTGCCGGTGCGGATGAATTCATCCTGGACGTCGCGCAGCATCGGGTCGGAATCGCCCAGAACCAGCGCCCGGAGCAGGGCATGGTCCAGACGATGCTCTTTTGAAAAACCATCCTCCAGCGCCAGCCGCGCCCGCGCTCGAATGCGGTCCAGAATGTCCGCGCCCGGCGTCGCCAGAATGGTCACATTGCCGGCATGAGGAACATCGATCCCGGCCAGAATCCGCTGCTCGCGATAATAGTTGGCCCAATCAAATTGCCCCGGATTCATGGCCGGCGCGGGCCGCTCGATCATGCCGAAGATTTCCAGCTTCTGGCGGATTTCCAGATCATTTCGCGGCTGGTGGATTTGCACGAGAATCGTCCCACATCCCTCTTTCCATCCCTCTGTGGTGAGGATTCGCAGCACCTTGCCCTGGGCCACCTGCCTTGGCGGCAGCGGCCGATTTGCATCGCCCGCGCCAAGGATTCGCGGCGCCGTTGTCAGCTCGATCTCCAGCCGCGCCAATCTCGGCTGCTCTGTCGTGAATTGCGCAATATGTTCGCGGGGGAAATAAAATGCCTCCATCTGCGCAACCGCGATGCCACATCCGAACAAGGCCGCCCCCAGCAGCAAATCGGCCATCACCGCAAACCGCCGCAGGATCAGTGAGATGATCACCAAAACCGCCGCGACCCCGATCACCATCACGGGCATCGCCGGAATGATTCGATGGGCCGCGATGCCCAGAATCAGAAACACCACCGCAGTGAGCAGTGGCCGTCTCATCAGCACATCTCTGATCTTTGCCCACTCCATCCAACTGATAAAGTAACACGGGCATCTTGTCCGTGCATCAGTTCATTCCATCTCCGGCGCGAAATAAGCTTTGGCGCCGGGATATTTGGGAAGCACAAACTTCATCTCCACCGGCCCCAGCACGCACGCGGCCGCCGAGAGCCCATCGGATGTGATTCCATCTTTTGCCACGATGGTCACGTAATTCCGATTGGTCAGCCCAATCCCGGTTTTCGGGTCGACGATGTGGGAATACCGGCGCCCGTCAATTTCCACATGCTGCTCGGTATCGCCCGATGTGGAAACCCCCGCGTTTTTCGCAAAGATTTTCTTTGACCTTGAGGATGGGCGATCGTTCACCACCTCGATCATCCACCCATAAGTGTTGGGCGGCGGATCGCTCACCACAATATTTCCACCAGCTTCAAATAGCGCGCTGTTGATCCCGTAGGTCCGCAGCACCGCCAGCGCACAATCGCCCGCATATCCCTTGGCGATCGCGCCCAAGTCCAATTTCATTCCCGGCACCGTCAACCGCACCGTTTGCGCGGCCGGATCGAGGATGATTTTCTCATATCCCACCAGCTCCCGCGCCTTTTCAATTTCTTCCCGAGCTGGCATCTTCCCGGTCTTGCGCGCCTCGCGCCAAAGCGCTACATAGGGGCCAACGGTGATATCGAATGCCCCGCCGGTATTGCGGGACTTTTCCACCGCCTTCTGCAAGACGTAAAACAGCTCATCGCTCACCCGCACGGGCGGCCCGCCTGCCTTGGCGCAAAGCTGCATCAGCTCGCTGCTCTTGCGATAGTCGGTGCAAATCTGCTCGATCTCGGCGATTCTTCTATAAGCTGCCGAACATCCCTCGACGGCCGTCTCTTCATTTTTTGCGAGGACCACCAGCCGCACCCGCGTCCCCATGTGCACCTGCACATACTCGAAGCGCTCAAGCCCGCTTGCCGGCCGAGTCGCGGGCTTTTTTTTCGCTGATGGATCGTTTGCACAGCCCGCGCAAAGCACGATGCCGTACAAAATCACAACAGCCCACGCTCGCGGCAGTAAACACATTGGTTATCCTGTGGCATGGGCATCTTGCCCATGATAATCCTTTGGTGGCACGGGCATCTTGCCCGTGAGTTTTTCGGGAGAACTATTCAGTGATGAACCGAATCCTCATTCTGCTCCCGATGTCCTTTATATTATGCCCCGCAACCGCGCGAGCGGATGACAAGCTCCCCATCCAAACCGAATCCATCAAAACTCTCTACTCCGTCCCCGTCAAGTTCGACATGGTGAAGATCCCGGCCGGGAAATTCATGTATTCCCCCGACAGCAAAACGCCCCCGAAACTAACCGAAATCAATTCCTTCTGGATCGGCAAATCCGAGTGCCTGTGGGATCACTATGACGTCTATGAATCCCGCCTGGACCTCACCGAAGACCAGAAAATCGAGATGAAAAAAACCGGCGTCGATGCCAAAACCCGCCCCAGCAAGCCCTATCTGGCCCCCGACCGCGGCTACGGCCATACCGGCTTCCCGGTCATCTCCGTCTCCTACAAATCGGCCACCATGTACTGCGTCTGGCTCTCCGAAAAAACCGGCAAGAAATATCGCCTGCCCACCGAGGCCGAATGGGAATACGCCTGCCGGGCCGGCCAGGAGCCCGCCAAGCTCGACAAAAAACAGATGATGGAAATCGCCTGGACCAGGGAAAACGCCGACGACAAGACCCAGCCCGCCATGCAGAAGAAACCCAACTCCTGGGGCCTCTATGACATGCTCGGCAACGCCGGCGAATGGTGCTCGCAACTTCAGGGCGATCAACCGGTGCTAAAAGGCGCGACCTTCCTCGAGCCCGCCACCAAAATCAATTCCGGCTGGCGCGCCCCCTTCGACAAGGCCTGGCAGGAAACCGATCCGAATATTCCCAAGGCGACGTGGTGGCTCTCCGACGGCACCTTCACCGGGTTCCGCGTCGCCCGCGATGACTGACCGAATGCTCCACTTTCTCCTCGTGCCACTGGCAGCTTGCTGCCAGTGCCTCCTCGCCGCCGCTCCAGCTACGCAGCCCTTCGAACGTTACACCGAGGAAATCAAGGGCACTCTCACCAAATTCGAAATGCTCCCCATTCCCGGAGGGAAATTCGTCTTCTCCCCCGATGGCAAAGCTGCGCCAAAGGCCATCGAAATCAAACGCTTCTGGATAGCCAGAACCGAGTGCACTTGGAATGAGTTCGACACCTTCTCACTTCAATTAGATCTCCCACAGAATCAACGTCGCTTCATGACGGACCCAGCCGGCAAGACCCGTCCCAGTCCGCCCTATGAAGCGCCCGACCGTGGTTGGGGCCACAACGGCTTCCCCGCCATCTGCATCAGCCCCAAATCCGCAAAGATGTATTGCCAGTGGCTCAACGATAAAACCAACCGCAAATACCGTCTCCCCACCGAGGCGGAATGGGAATACGCCTGTCGCGCGGCCGGACCTGTCGTCCAAATGAATAACCAGCAGCTAAACGCTGTTGCCTGGTTCGACAACAATGCCAACCAAACCACTCATCAGATCATGGGTAAAAAACCCAATGCCTGGGGCCTCCACGACATGCTCGGCAACGCCGGCGAATGGTGTACGCCGACCGAAGGAAACGTCCCAATCCTGCGCGGCGGCGCCTACTTCTCCAAAGCCGCCGATGTTCAATCCACAGCACGCCTGCCCTTCGATCCCCTATGGCAACTTCCCAATCCGCCACCTCCAGAAAACTGGTGGCTCGCCGTGGCAGATTTCGCCGGTTTCAGAGTCGTCCGGGAGGAATAATGATCAAGACACTCTTCATCGTCTTCACTCTCCTCTTCTCAACCATCAGCACCCTCGCCGCCGAAACCAAACCTCCCACCACCGGCCCCATCGGCTTCTCCCCCTTCACCGAAAAAGTCCGCGGCACGCTCCTCAAATTCGACATGCTCCCCATCCCCGCCGGCAAATTCATTTTCTCCGCCGACGGTAAAGAGACTCCAAAGGAAGTAGAGATCAAACCGTTCTACATGGCCAAAACCGAAATCACCTGGGACCAATACGACACCTTCCTCCTTCAGAGAGATCTCCCCGAAAAGGACCGCAAGCTCCTCAAGGATTTTGACGCCCTTGGCCGCCCCAGCCCACCGCACGGCGCGCCCGACCATTCCTGGGGCCACGAAAAACATCCGCTGCTTCATTCCAGCTACAATGCCGGCGTGAAATATTGCCAATGGCTTTCTCAAAAAACCGGCAGGAAATATCGCCTGCCCACCGAGGCCGAATGGGAATATGCCGCCCGGGCCGGCGCGGCCGAGCAGAAGCCGGAGAAAAAAACCGTCCTGGAAATGGCCTGGTGCAAGGACAATTCCAAAAACGAGGACGCCGACAACGATGAAACCTCGCACGAGGTTGCCACCAAAAAACCCAACGCCTTCGGCCTCCACGACATGCTCGGCAACGTCGGCGAATGGTGTACCCCCATGGCCGGCAAAGTCCCGGTCATCCGCGGCGGGACTTATCTCGACCCCGCATCCCAAATCAGTTGGACCACCCGCACTCTCTACACCTCCGAGTGGCAAATGCGCGATTCCCAGGACCCCAAAAGCAAATGGTGGATGTCCGACGGCCCGTTCTGCGGCTTTCGGGTCATTTGCGAAGAATAATGATGGAATTTCAACCCTACACCTGATCCGAGCACCCTGCCACCGCCCTTGCTGTCGCCGCGGACTCAGTTGGCGGCGGCCGGGAAGTGACCGGATTTCCGCATTCGGGGCAGCGAGTGGGGGTGGCGCGGATGTCATAGCCGCAGGTGCGGCAATGTCCGGCGCGGATCGCGCGACGGGAGCGGATGACGCGGTAGATGAATGCGGCGGGGAGAATGGCGGTGACGAGCGCGGCCAGCCAGTAGGGGAACACAACGAACAGGCTGAAATCTCCGGGCTCCTGATTCAGACGGAAGGCAAATTCGTCGTTGGTCCAGCCACTACTTTTTCCTTTTTGGGCCTGAGTAACCCTCCAGATTGTTGGCCCAAACGCGGAGGGGCTGATGAAGATATCATTGGAATACCGCGTGCGATAAAACTGAAGCCAGATGGTGCCGCGATTTGAGAACAGACCCACGTAGGAATAGGTCACCATTGGCGATGAATCAATTCCACGGACTGATGGGGCGTAGATGTCGTCAGTGCGGAAATAGCTACGGATCCCCAGGCAGATGAACAGAATGCAGAACGACAGCGAGAGCGCTGATAGAATTCGCAAGGTCCAGCGAAATAGTCGCCAACCCTTCATGGGTTAATTGTACGTTGTGGCCAGGTCTGACGCCGCCGGTTTTCGTCTCGTCTTGTGATGGGTAGCTGCTATTTTTGCACCAACTCCTTACAATCCCGGCCCAACACTGCGCTGTCTACAAAGTAACAGTCGTAGGGTCCGCTTCAGCAGACGTTGAGGTCATCAACACCGCAGGAGCCTCCGAATGAGATCGTTCTTTCCTCTGATCTGTACTCTCTGCCTCATCCCGGCCGCCATCGCCCTGGCCGATGATGGTGATGCGCCCCTGGCCAAAACCCCCCAGCCTGACAAGGACTACACCGAAGTCATCAAGGAGACGGCCGTCAAAATCGACATGGTCCGCATCCCCGGCGGCAAAATCACCGCGTCTCCCGGCAGCGTCAAGGAGCCCGCTGTCCCAACCGACATCAAACCCTTCTGGATCGCCAGGACCGAAACCACCTGGGAGCAATACGACACCTTTCATCTCCAGCTTGACCTGCCCAAGGAGGAGCGGAAATTCGTGAAGTGGCCGGCCGCCAAAACCAGGCCCAGCCCGCCTTATGATGCTCCCGATCGCGGCTGGGGGCACAATGGCTGGCCGGTGATCCATACCTCGCATTTTGCGGCCAAGATGTATTGCCAGTGGCTCTCTGAGAAGACCGGCAAGAAATATCGCCTGCCCACCGTGGCCGAATGGGAATACGCCTGCCGTGCCGGCGCTGACAAGGCCACCGCGGCCGATGACAACGCCTGGACCGAGGAAAACTCTGAAGAGCAGACCCATCAGGTCAAAAAGAAGAAGGCCAACGCCTGGGGCCTCTATGACATGCTGGGCAATGCCGGCGAATGGTGTACCGGCCTCGATGGCAAAACCGGCTATCTCTGCGGCGGCTATTACCTGCACCCGGCCAAGAAAGTCACCTCGGCCCTCCGCGAACCGTTCATCCCCGACTGGCAATTGAAAGATCCCAACGATCCCAAGGGCATGTGGTGGCTCTCGGATGGAACCATGTGCGGGTTTCGTGTTGTTTGTGAGGAGTAGGCCCTTTATTTTCCCATCGGGTTCCGCGACTATATGAAAATCGGCCGCCCGGAGTGGCGTCTCCGGGGTTTCGAAATCGCAAATTGCAAATTGCAAATTGCAAATCTTATTTGAAAGGACCTGCTATGCCACGGGACGAGAAAACTGAGGGCACCACAACACGCAGAGAAATTCTTAAAGCCACCGCCGCCACCAGCGCGGCCGCCATGTTTGGGGCGCTGGGCACCAACTTCGCCCACGCCCAGGGCACCGACATCATCAAGGTCGGCGTGATCGGCTGCGGCGGCCGCGGCAGCGGCGCGGCCGGCAACGTCGTCGAAGGCGCGGCCCTCGCCGGCGCAAAAGCCGAAATCTACGCCGTCGGCGACGTCTTCAAGGAAAACACCAACCAGGTCCTCAAGTCGCACAAGGTCGATAACGACAAGGTCTTCGCCGGCCTCGACGCCTACGGCGAAGTCCTCAACGCCGGCATCAACATGGTGATCCTGGCCACGCCCCCTGGCTTCCGCCCGCTTCATTTCAAAGCCGCCGTCGAGGCCGGCAAGCACATCTTCTTCGAGAAGCCCGTTGCCGTTGATCCCACCGGCGTCCGCTCCGTCATTGAAATGGCCAAGGTCGCCGAAGAGAAAAAGCTGGCCGTCGTCAGTGGCACCCAGCGCCGGCACGAGATCAACTACACCGACACCATCGGCAAGATCCACGATGGCGCCATCGGCGATGTGATTCACATGAGCGTTTACTGGAACGGCGCGGGCATCTGGTCTCGTCCCCGCAAGCCGGGCATGTCGGATGTCGAGTATCAGATCAACAACTGGTATCACTACATCTGGCTGTGCGGCGATCAGATCAACGAGCAGCACATTCACAACCTGGACGTGGCCAACTGGGTGATGAATTCGCACCCCACCAGCGCCTACGGCATGGGCGGCCGGCAGGTCCGCAAAGACCCCGGCCAGATCTGGGACCATTTCGCCATCGAATACGAATATCCCAATGGCGCACGGGTGATGAGCATGTGCCGCCACTGGCCGCAGAGCGACGACCGCGTGAGCGAATTCGTCATCGGCAGCAAAGGCACGAGCGATCCAGGCGCCTGGATTCAGGTCAAGGGCGAGAAGCGCCAAAACGCCCCCAAGGGCCCCAGCGGCTATGTCCTCGAGCACCGCGACCTGATCAAGAGCATGCTGGAAGGCAAGCCGCTCAACGAAGCCAAGCGCGTGGCCGAATCGACGCTGACGGCGGTCATGGGCCGGATGTCGGCGTATACCGGCCGGCAGATTTTCTGGGACAAGGAAGCCGCCAAGGCCGCGAGGAAAGACAACGCCCCGACGGCGATGGAATCGAAGCTGGACACGTTTCCGAAGAATCTGGATCTCAAGGGATCCATGCCCGAGCCGCCGGTTCCGATGCCGGATGTGGACGAGCCGATTTAGGGGTCACTACCACGAAACCAAGAAGCGGGCTGCCCCAATGGCAGCCCGCTTTTTTTTCGTGGTATTATCTGGGTCATGCCGACAGATTACGTCGAAGCCGCCATGAGAAGGGCCAAGTACAAAACGCTTGGCGGCGGGGAGGGTTTTTTTGGAGAGATCCCGGGCTTCAAAGGAGCATGGGCCAATAGCACAACCCTCAAATGTTGCCGGGACGAATTGCGAGAAGTTCTGCAAGATTGGATGCTCGTCCGAGTCCGGTTGGGGTTAATCCTTCCTGTTATTGCATTGATCTGAAATCTCCCCGTTCCCGAAAAAACCTTGCCTCCCCCTCTCCAGAACGGGTAAACTGCTTAGACGGAGCGAACCGTGCGGCCCGGCGGCGGCGTATAATAGGAGGAGGCCGGCGCTGGATGCAAAGCCGCATCCGCGAAGGCCTTGAAGATGTGCAGCCCCCGCTGCCTTCATTCCGTGATACGTTTAATCGTGCTGCCCGTTGAAAACCCGCTGCCGCACGCGCCCCGAATTGAGAATTTGACCGGCGTCTCACACCGGAAGTTGCACCATGGCCAGACATCAAAAGAAGCTCGGAGAAATTCTCGTCGAGTGGGGGATTATCAATGCCAAGGAGCAGCAAAAGGCCGTAGACCACGCCAAGGCCAAGAACATGCGCATGGGGGAGGCCCTCCAGGACCTCAAGCTGGCCAGCGAAAGCAATGTCTATAAGGCCCTGGCCACCCAGCACAACATGGAGTTCATCGACCTCGACAAGAGCGCGGTCGCTCCCAATGCCGTCACGCTCGTGCCCGACGAGCTGATGAAAAAACACCTCATCCTCCCCCTCAGCCAGGAAAACGGCAAACTGAAGATCGCCATCTGCGATCCGCTCGACCTGGAAACCCTCGACATCCTTCGCTTCCGCCTCAACAAGGAAATTCGCACCGTCCTGGCCCCCAAGAGCCGCATCAAGCGCTATCTCGACGACCTGTTCAACACCAGCGCCTCCAACACCATCGACAAAACGATGGACAAGACCCTCGCCTCGCTGGACAAAACCCTCGACAAATCCGTCGATCGCTCCATCGACAAATCCATCGACATCGCCGGCATGGGCGAGGATGCGATGAACGATCCCACCCAGGCGCCGATCATCAAGCTGGTGCAGGCCATGATCGTCGAGGCCTGCCGCAATCGAGCCTCCGATATTCACGTCGAGCCCATGAAAGACCGCGTCCGCGTCCGCTATCGCATCGATGGCGAGTGCGTCGAGCGCGACCGCATCCCGCTCCGCATGAAGAATCCCCTCATTCAGCGCCTGAAGATCATGGCCGGCATTGACATCGCCGAAAAACGCCTCCCCCAGGACGGCCGCATCAAGCTGCCCGTCGATAAAACCGACATCGACTTCCGCGTCAGCACGCTCCCCAGCTATCACGGCGAATCCGTCGTCCTTCGTATTCTTCGTCCCGACTCCGTCCGCATCGGCATCACCAATCTCGGCTTCGAGGAGGACGACAACAAGGCCTTCCAGAAGATCATCAAGCGTCCCAACGGCATCTTCCTGGTCACCGGCCCCACCGGCTCCGGCAAAACCACCACG
>JBGPEF010000036.1:0-18584 GCA_041482675.1 Tepidisphaeraceae bacterium
AGGCGGTGCTGAGCGTGCCGAATCTCGAGGCTTCGCTGCACAATATTACGGCCGAGTTTCTGGGCAATGCGTTGCTGCTGGGAAGCGTGTCGAGCCAGATTGAAGTGGATGTAGCGCGGGCGGCGACGACGATTTCGGTGGTGGGGCCGGGGCCGACGGTTTATGGAAATGTGGTGAGCCTGACGGCGAGCGTGGGGGCGGAGTTGGGCCTCGTGGTGAATGAGGGACAGGTGCAGTTCATGCGGGGGACGGAATTGCTGGGGAATGTGGCGGTGGTGAATGGGGAGGCGCAGCTTTCGGGGATGGATTTGGGCGCGGGGACCAACATCATCACGGCGACGTATCTAGGCACGAGTAATCTGGAGGGGACGGCGGGGAGCGATGTATCGGTCAGTATTCTCAAGGCGGCGACGAGCGTAAGCTTGATTCGCTCGGCCACCTGGATTCCCAGAGGGCAGTGGGTGCTGTGGCAGGCGACGGTGAACTCGATTGGGGCCGGTGGGGCGCAGGTTGGCGGGAGCGTGACGTTCAAGGATGGGACGAAAGTGCTCAAGACCGTCTCGCTGGTCGGGGGCGTGGCATCAATCAAGAGCAGGTCGCTGGCGGTGGGGGATCATACGGTTACGGCGAGTTATGTTGGGAACAGTGGGTTTAAGGCGAGCGTGTCCAAGGGGGTCAAGACGACGGTGGTGGCGGGGACGACGATCGATTTGATGATCGTGTACACGCAGGCGTCGGTGGACGACATGGGGAGCCTGGCGGCGATGGCGCAGCGGGTGAACGATTCGGTTTGGGGGACGAATACGGCGTTTTGGAACAGCCGGATTCCGGTGGCGGTGCGGCTGGTTTACTCGGGGCTGGTCAATTATACGGAGACGGGGAAGCTGGGCACGGATTTGAAGCGGCTGGCCGGGACCACCGACGGGTTCATGGACAATGTGCATGCGCTGCGGAATCAATACAAGGCGGACCTGGTGTCGCTGTTTGAGTTTAATGGCGACGCGGGTGGGTTGGGGTATGAGTTGGCGGATGTGGGGAACGCGGCGAACAGCAAGTATGGATTCTCGGTGGTGATCACGTATCAGGCGGCCGGGCCGAGTTATACGTTGGCGCATGAGCTGGGGCATAATCTGGGGGCGTCGCACGACAAGGCGAACTCGGGCGGGCCGGGGGCGACGAGCTACTCGTATGGGTGGCGATTCACGGCGGGCGGAGTGCAGTACAAGGACATCATGGCATACAACCCGGGGCAGACGGTTCCTTATTTTTCGAATCCGCGGGTGAAATATAAAGGGGTGCCGACGGGGACGGCGACGGCGGATAGCGCGCGGACGATTACGTTTACTGCGCCGTATGTGGCGAAGTATCGGTAGAGAGAAAGAACTCAGAACTCAGAATTCAGAATTCAGAAGACCCTCACCCCAGCCCTGTCCCGGAGTACCGCGTACAATGATGCGGCATGGGGGAAAGGCTTCAAACACGCGGGATTGCTGAGGCGGTGGGGGAAGGTCTGCCTTGTTTGAAGTGCGGGTATGACTTGCGGGCAAATGCGGGGGACCGATGTAGTGAGTGTGGGTGGGAGATCGATCGGGAGCTATTGAAGGGTGGGTGGTTTCCGTGGGAGCGGCGGCGGTATCGGGGGAGGTTTGTCAGTTATGTGAAAACGGTCTGGCAGGTAAGCGTGGGGAGCAAGAGGCTGGCGGATGCGGCGGGGCGAGCGCACGGGCTGGCGGATGGGAGGGCGTTTGCACGGGTGACGGGGGCGATCGTGGCGATTGTGGTGGTGGGGTTGTTCTTCCTGATCATGAGAGATGAAGGGATGAGGTGGCTGGCGTTTGAGCCGAAGCCAACCTGGCCGCCCCAACCGCCGTGGCCGGTGTGGGTGGAGAATCTGGCCGTCCCCTGGTCGGCGGGAGCGACGCTGCTGGCGGTGGGGCCACTGTTGCTGGCAGCCTTCGCGTTCTTCGCGGCCCGAGCGCCGAGACGCCTCTTTGCGGCGAAGAATCCAGACAGCGCGGTGGCAGAGAGCTCGGAAGCGATTGCGTGTTACGCGACAGCGCCGATGGCGTGGCTGCTGCCTGTGGGAGTTGTTATTGCGGGCTTGAGAGGAGCCGATGGAGTGGCCGTGGAAGGGTTTATGGTCGTTGGACTGAGCATTGCTGCGGTGGTGGTTGGGCTGTTTGGCATTGTGGTGCGAGTGAGGCATGCGGTGAAGCGGACCAAGCCCAACATCTGGTTTATGCCGGCGATGTTGCTGGCCGGGGTGTTAATTTATCTGATTCTGTTCGGGCTGTCGGAGCTGGGCTGGGCATTGAGAGACCGGTGGAAGGTTATTCTCGGCGTCGCGGCAGCTTGTGTGGCTCTGCTGACGATGATTCGAATTGTTCAGTGGGGCGCGCGGGTGCGGCATTGGGGGGCGGCCAGGGCGCTGCTGGCGGTACCGCATTTGCTTGGAATATGGCTAGTGGGGGGCGTCTTTCTCTTCGGTGTTCTTCCCTGGGTCATCGGGTTTATTTGGATTGTTGTTGACAGCTTTCGGTGATGCCGGGAGGAAGCGCGAGATGTCGCGGTATTGGCGAACGGGGGCGCCTGGAATGGGCAGGGAGTACCAGCTGTAGTGGGGCTCGGGCTTCAGGGCCACATCGCTTCCGCCAGGATCAAAATAAAGCACCGGCCGCGGGCCTTTCAGCGGAGGCGTGTGGGTTTTGATGGCGTACCCGATGGGCCTGCCGTCGGAAAAGAATGGGTCGGCAGGGATGGCGGAGAGATATTTGGGGACAAGCTGATTGAGCGTTTGCGGGAATTGACCCATATCCGCGCGATAGAGCTGGCAGGCGAGCGAAACGGCGGTGACCCGGCGCTCGGCCAAAACTCTGTAGCACCGCTCGATGCGCGGCGAGAAGTCAATCCAATTCTGGAACCAGCGGGAGTAGCGGGGCAGTCGTTCGGAAGGAGCGATCCAGGAGATGCTTTGAACCTGCATTGCGAAATCCGATCTGCAGCGCTGGAGAACCTGATGCGCCTGCTGGAAATCGGTGCAATCGGCGGCCTCCAGGTAGTTTTCAAAATTTGGAAGCTCCCGGATCAGATCGCGCTCGGCCAGCGGCGAAAGGAGCCAGTAGTGCTGGTGAGCTTTGGTGCGCCAGCGGATTTGCCGGACGCGCTCGTTGAGCAAAGTGCGCTTCAAACTTGATTGATGAAACTCTTCATCGAGCAGTTGGTCGATCAGAGGCCGGATTCTCGCCGCCGGCGCAGATAGTCCCGGCCCGATGACGTAAATCGAATGGCAGGTCGAGGCGTCGATACCGATGGCCACCATGTATGAGATCAGAAAATCATCGGCCGCCAGGGCGCGGGCGAGGTGCAGGGCATCCAGCAACCGCTCGATGGCTTCGGTGTCGTTGCCGCGGATGTGCGAATATTCCGCGCCGTCGTTGAGGACGTTGGCGAGGGTCCTGACATTGTTGATAAAGTGCGGTTCTATTTCCTCGGGGAGCGAAGTTGCGAATTGCGCCTGTTGCCGCTGCCGGGCCGCCCGGGCCAGGGCGAAAGCGGGGCCGTGCGCCTTTTCGGAAGCTTCTGCGAACTTCATCCATTGCGGTGAGTGAAGAAGAAAATCGGGATACTCCAGATTGCTGTTGCGCGGGGAATCCACACCTTCCACCAGAGCGCTGACCGCTTTGCGGAGCAGCGGCACCGTGTTTTGATCTTCAGGCAGGGGTTGATGCGTGATCTGTGAGGGATCGATCGGTTCGCCGCGGGCGCGGATGGCGCTGAGCTGCGACTGGAGCTGGCGGTGGACGGACCAGCCCCAGAGCAGACGCATCAGGAGCATCAGAAAAAGGAGGAGAAGAATCGACTTGAACTTGTGATTGAAAAGCGATCGGAAAATTTTGCCGATTGATGGCAACATCTAATTGGCCACGTGAAGACGCAAGGTTGCCCGGCGGACGGAGAAACAATCTTCGCCGGAGAAAACCAGGTGAACGACTTTTCCGTCGTGGCTCATCCACTTGGTGGGCAATGAGCTGCTCTCGCCGGGGGCGATGTCCCACGCTTCGGAATAAAACGCGGTGGTCTAGGGTCCCCAGGGTTGGGGGGCGTCGTAGATTCCCAGGCCGCCTTTGAAGCGGGGATCGGTTGAGGGGAGGGTTTGGCACCAGAGGTAGCGCTTGAGGGGGGCGTTGTAGGTGATGCCGCTGCGGTAGCATTTGCCGGGGTGAACGAAGACGGGGCCGCGCTGGGAGATGTCGGAGCTCCAGAAGACGTAGTCTTTGCCGATGGTTTTGAGGAATTCGTAGGCAGCGCGCTCGCGGAGGCGGGATTTGGGGACGCGGGCGAGGACCATGTGGTCGGATGGTGTGTAGGCGTCGTCGCTGTCGGGGGAGTAGAGGTAAACGAAATTGTCGCGGGCGCCGGCGTAGTTGGGGCCGAAATTGAGGAAGGTGGGGCAGCCGAAGCTGGTGGTGAATTTCCAGTCGCACCAGGTCCAGGTGCGGCCGTGATCGGCGGACCAGGCCAGTTGGGAGTTGCCGGCGTTGCGGGCGCATATATATAAGGTGTCGTCGACACAGAGCATTCCGCTGGCTTTGAGGCCGGTTTTGCCGTCGCCTTTTTGCTCGAGGGTGGGGGAGCGGAGGTTGATTGCGAGCGGGTTGGCGGGAGTGCCGTCGATGCGGGCGAGGCCGAGGCTGAGCTTATCGGGCAGAAATGGTTCGAAGCCGTTGCCGTCGCCGTAGGCGGTGTAGAGGTGATCGTCGTCGGCCCAGGTGAGGGGCCAATTGTCGCTGCCTTTGGCTTTGCGGAGGATTGTGTTCGGGGGCGACCAGTCGATGCGGGCGATGATGGGGCTGGGAGGATAGGGAGGTTCGGCCGCGTCGGCTTTGGGATTGGCGGTGATGGCATCGATCAATGGCTCGAAGAGAAATTGGCGGACGGGTTCGTGATATTGCGAGGGCTCGGCTTTGGCGGGGCCGAGGGCGTCGCCGTTGCGGACGGCGATGAGTTTGAGGCTGGGGACGACGAGGAGGATTTGGTGGCCGGCGCCGGAGCCCCAGAAAGCATCTTTGGGGAGCTTTTCATAGCGGGCGAAATTGTTGCTCCACCAGCCGATGCCGCAGTTGCCGGGGGTGTTGGCATCGGTGGTGATTTGATGGACGGCGTCTTTGCTGAGGAGTTGTTTGCCATCCCAATCGCCTTCACGAAGCATGAGCCGGCCGACGTGGGCGGTGGCGCGGGGGGTGTAGTTGGCGCCGCCCCAGGAGGCGATGAGGGGGAGGCCATCGACGGTGATGGTTTGGCCGTAGCCGATGGACCATTCCGAATCGGGGACGCCGATGGGGCGCATGACGCGGTCGCGGAGGAGAGTGCGGAGGTCCTTTTGCGGGGCGTCTTTTAATGATGCGGTGAGGGCGTAGGTGAGCATGGCGATGCCGGGGTTGCTGTAGTCGAATTTGGAGCCTGGATCGAAGAGGATTTTGGATTGATCGCGGGAGAGGGTGAAGGGGTCGCTCGGGGGATTGAGGCGTTTCCAGAAATCGCCTTTCCAGCCGGTGAGTTTTTCGTGGGTGAGGTTGTTGGCTTCGGCATCTTCGAGGCCGGCGGTGTGAGAGCCGAGTTGGCGGAGGTTGATTTTGGATTTGCGGGGATCGTTGCGCCATTGGGGGATGAATTTGGCGGCGGGGTCGTCGAGGGCGAGGCGGCCGTCGGTGAGGGCGACGCCGACGGAGACACCGGCGACAAGCGCTTTGGCCATGGAGGCGGTGAAATGTCTGGTGGTTGCGGAATTGCCGTCGGCGTACCACTCATAGATGATCTTGTCGTTGCGGATGACCAGGAGGGCCGTGGTTTTGCGGGTGGCGAGATTGGATTTCATCGCCTCGAGTTTGGCGGTGGACATGCCCTGGGATTCGGGGGTGGCGGTGGAAAAGGGGCCGACTTGTTCGGCGGTTGTGGTTGTGGGAGAAGCGAGTGAGGCGATGAGGACGATGGCAGCGCAAAAGCGAATCATGGTCGTTCCGTGTTTGCGGGAAGGAATTTGACGATGACGAATGTTACATCATCTGTCGGCCGGAAGCTTCCGCGGAAGGCGGCGAGGCTGGTGAGCAGGACACGGGCGATTTCGCCGGCCGGATATGCGGCGGCGGCGCGGATGACCTGGCGGAGGCGCTGTTTGCCGAATTGCTCGCCCTGGGAGTTGCGCATTTCCCAGACGCCGTCGGTGCTGAGCATGATGATTTGGCCGGGATGGAGGGGGCCGAAGGTGTATTGGTCGTATTGGCCGTCGGGGAGGACGCCGAGGGGGACGCCGCCATCGTCGGGTTCTTTGAAGTTGTCGGCGGCGGGATCGTAGATGAGTGCGGGATCGTGGCCGGCGTTGGCCCAGTGGAACATTCCGGTTTGAGGATCGATCACGGAGAGGTGCATGGTCATGAGGTGGCGGCCGCTGTAGTCGGAGGCGAGGAGGGTGTTGAGGCGTTGCATCAGCTCGGGCAATTGAACGGCGGAGCCGTCGCGGTCGCGCAACACAGCGCGTGCGCCGGACATGATGAGCGCGGCGGCGATGCCGTGGCCGGTGACATCGCCGATGGCCAGGAGGAGTTTTTGCTGGGGGGATTGGCCGATGAGGAGGAAGTCGTAGTAGTCACCGCCGGTTTCGTCGCAGTAGGTGCTGTGGCCGGCGATGTCGAGGCCGGCGACTTTTGGCGGGCCGGGCGGGAGGAGACGCTGCTGAACATCCATGGCGAGTTGGAGGGAGTGGCGGAGGCGCAGGCGATCGCCGAGGTCGCCGATCATGCGGTTGAGGGCGTCGGAGAGCTGTTCGAATTCGGGGCTGCCGGCCAGATTAGCGCGGCCGGTGAGATCGCCAGCGCCGACGCGACGCATGACGGTGATGAGGGAAAGGACGGGACCGGAAATTCGCCGGGCCATGGCGATGGCGAGAAAAATTGAGATGAGCATGGCGACGGCGGCGACGGCAAGCGCCATCCACTGGCTGCGCCAGACGCGGGCGAGGAAATCATCCTTGGGGGCGACAGCGCCGAAGACCCAGACCAGATCATCGCCGACGCGAAAGGTGGAGGCGGAGGCGAAATAGTCGGAGCCGTTGTTCGTGAAGTCGAAGGAGGCGAAGGTGTCCTGGCCGGAGGGTTGGGTGGCGGCTGATTTGAGGTTGGCGCGATAGGCATCGAGGAGAGGATCTGAGAAATCGGCGAGGGTGAGCAGTTTTCCGGCCCAGCGCTGGCCGCTGACGGTCTGAAGGCGCTTGCCGGGATAGGCGAGGACGGTTTGGTCGGAGGTGAAGAGGAAGACGCGGGAATTTTTGCTGACGGAAAGTTCGGAGAGGAAGGAGGAGAGGGCGTTGAGGTCGAAATCGACGCTGAGGACGCCCAGGAGCTGGCCGGCATCGTTATACATGGCGCGGGCGCAGGAGATTCCGGGGACGCCCTGCTCGTAGAAGACATAGGGCTCGATCCAGACGGTGCGATGCTTGCCGGCGGCCTTCATATAGAACGGCCGCAGGCGTGGATCGTAGCCGGTGTCATCATCGCGGCGATGGAGTTTCCAGGAGCCGTCGGGGGCGACTTCGTGCTCGACGAGGACGGTTTTGAAATTGACGATTCCGCTCTGGTTGACGCGCAGGGTTCCGTCGGCGGTGAGATAGACGCCGGTGAAGTCGCCGTTGCGATTGCTGTAGCTGATCCAACTGATTCCGGGATTGGATTCGAGGATGGGGAGGAACTGGCGGGCGAGGTTGTCGCTGTGGTTGTTGCCTCCGCCGAGGGCCAGGCCTTTGCCGCCGATTTTAGCCAGGGATTCGACGAGCGGCGGGGCGCGCATGACGAACTAGCGGGTGTGGGTGACGGCGTGGCTGGAGACTTCGCGGAAGAACTGATCGGCCAGGGTGGTGGTGCTGGAGCGGGCGCTGCGATGGGCCAGCCAGGTGGCCGCCGCGCCGGAAAGGAGAACGAGGAGGGAGATGCCGAGAATAAGGCGGGTTCGATAGCTGAGGTGCATTTGTGTTGCCGCGCTTGCGGGAGCGGATCGTGCCCGTTGCGATCGAGCAATAGTAGGGCCAATAACCGAAAAGATTAAGCATCCGCTGCCAGAGCGGCCGAATCGAGAATGATGATGCGCGCTTGTCGAACGAGACTCAGTTGCGGAATCGTCGCGGTCGTGGTGGGGCTGTGGATGCCGCTGGCGGGGTCGGGTTGCAAATCGGAGCCGGAGGGGCTGAGCCTGCGCGGGCCGAAGCTGCCCAAGCCGACGGTTATCCCGCGCAATTTTGCGAAATGGGAGCCGGAAATCGCCGCCTTCGAGGCGGCCGACATTGCGAATCCGCCGGCCAAGGGGGGAATCCTGTTCAT
Source organism: Tepidisphaeraceae bacterium (assembly GCA_041482675.1). GTDB lineage: Bacteria > Planctomycetota > Phycisphaerae > Tepidisphaerales > Tepidisphaeraceae > JBGPEF01. The sequence goes on from JBGPEF010000036.1 coordinate 8,367, forward strand.
TGGCTCTTCGACGATCCGGCTGTGGACGACGCTGGATCGGGATTTCCCGAGGTACACGATCATCAACCGCGGCTTTGGCGGCTCGGAGATCGCCGACGCCACTCATTTTGCCGATCGCATCATTTTCCCGTATGAGCCGAAGCAGATTTTCCTGCGCGCGGGGAACAATGACATTCACAACGGGCGGCTGCCACAGGAGGTGGCGGCCGACTTCGCGGCGTTTGTGCGCACGGTTCACGAGCGGCTGCCGGGGACGGAGATTATTTTTGTTTCGCTCTGTCCCGTCCCCGATCGCTGGGGCGAGAAGGACAAGAACCGCGCGCTGAACCGGATGATCCGCGGGATGGCGGTGAAGATGCCGCGGGTGAGCTACGTGGACGCATGGAACGTCAGCCTGACCAGGAGCGGCCGCGCCCGGCCGGAGCTGTTCGCGGCCGACAAGCTGCATTTCAATGGGGAAGGATATAAGTTGCTGGCCGCGCGGGTCCGGCCGTATTTGCCGGTGGTGGCGAAATGAATTTGCGGCGTCGGGGGCTTCCTACCACCGGAAAAACCGATAGGGATCATCCCATTCCTCGGGCTGGTCGAGATACAGGCCGTTCAGCCAGCGCGTCTCGGGTTTCGTTGACTCAAGCGGATTTCTAAAGCGCGTCAACACCGGCGTGGAAGCGGCGATCCCCATGTTGGCCAACAACCGGCTCACGAGGAAGGATGCATGCCGGTAGGTTCGCTTGAGATTCAATTGGGAAAGCGGCTCAAACTGCCACGGGGCAAGCTGGCAGAAAACGACGTTCATGTTTTCAGTCTTCGCCAGCACGCCATCGCCGATGACCGTCGCGCCGGCCGAGATGAGTGAGATCACCCTTGGGTCGCGGTTGTGGATATCCGCCGGGCCAACTCCCGCAAGAAGCGAGGACTGGTCGAAGGGCTCGAAGTGGGCGGCGATGTGTTCCGCCTTTTTCATGGTCACCTTGAAGGGCAGGAAGGCGTTTGCATCCTGCTCATCGAGTCCGATGGCCAGCAGATTCCCGCCGGCATTGAGCCACTGGGCGATGGCGGCCGCGTTGCCGGCAAGCTCCTGGCCGCCGCCCGGGCCGACGATCAGCACCTGATCGGGGGAGAGGTTTCCGCCCTCGTATAAAGTGACTGACACGCCCGCGGATTCCAGATGGATCTTGCCGGCGGGGTCGCCTGCATAAAGTGCGGTGCGACGGGGAGCGGGCTTCCAGGTTGAAACGTGTTGGAGAATATTGTGAACGAGAGTCTCGGCCGCCGGATCAACTTCGGTTCGTCCGGTCACATCCATCTGGCAGAACAACACCATTCCCTTGCCTTCGCGATACTCCATGAGCTGCGCATATTGGAGACCAAAGCCGCCTTCGAGGATTGGCAGGAAATCGCCGCAGGCCGGTTTCTCGATGAGAACTGAGGCGACATTGCCGCGATTGCCGCAGCGCCACAGGCGCGGGACGGGGATGCCGCACCATGTAACCGTCGGGCCGTAGCGGGGGCGCATTTCATAGCTAAGGCGCGGGGGAAGGATCGTGGCGTCGCCGCGCCAATTGCGCAATTGGTCCTCGGAGATTCCGGCCAGCAGGGGATGATCGGGCACACGCTTGAACACCCACCGCAGGCCATATTCGGCCACGCGAAAGCCGAATCGCTTCTCCAGAACAGCGGATGTCTGTTCGAAGAGGATCACCTTAAGTCCATCGCGCACCCGCGCGATGTCCGGCGCCAAATTCTCGGTGGTTAGCGCGGACTTGCCCACAATGAGGATGTCGTAGGTCGATAGATCAGTCTTCGAGTCCGCGGCCTGGAAGGGGATTTCCAATTGTTTGAGCAGTTGCCCGGTCTCGCCTTTCGGATCGAAAAGTGCGATTTTTGCATCGAGCCGGAGCGCCGCCGAATTTGGCATCACGTGAATGGAAAAAGAGTCTGTTTGCGTTTCACCGTTATTGAAGCGGAAGTTGGCGCTCAGTTCGTATTTTCCGGGCGGCAGCGTTGCAGGCAGTTCGAAGCGCAGCGGGATCCGCTCCTGTTGGCCTGTCGCGAGCGTGATTTGCTTGTTTCCGGCGACGGCTTGAGCGAGGCCAAACGACCAATTGCAGTCGCAGGTTACGGTTTGACGCGAATTGTTGATGACGATGATTTGCTTCTCAACCGTTTCCCCTGGTCGAAAGTTATGGTCTTTGCTCGTGAACGCCGCGGGCTTGCCGCCGATGTAGGCGAGCAGCGGCCGGTTGTTGCGGAGCAGCGCCTGCGCGGCGGCGGTCGGAATCCAGTCAGCCTGATCAAAGGCCAGATCCATCCGCTCGTACTGCTGATCGATATAGTCCGGACTGAATCCCGGCCGCTGGAGGTTTTCCCAATCAACTTTTAACTCGCGCCGGACCTTGTTAACGCCCTCGCGCAGTTTCCAGAAATGCCCATGCTCCCAGGGCGAATTCCCCGACAATCCCCAGGTGCGATAGCTCCGCCAGTTGTCGGTGATGTACATCGCGAAGACCGGATATCGCTCCTCGAAGCGAGACGAGCCCACCTCGACGGGATAGTCCCAGCGATGCCACGTATTACCAGCGTGAAACTGCCTGGCCTCCCAGCGCAGATTGGCTTTTTCCATCTCGCTGATCGCAAAGGCGCGATCGCCCAGGAACTGCGAATTCCACTCGGCCAGGCAGAATTCCCATGGCACTTTGGCGCTGCCGAACTCGCGCTGGCCCTTGTACCAGCCGCGGTACATCGTCCAGTCCCACGTGAACGGCACGCCGTATTCGCACGTGAAGGCCGGCTTGACCCCTTTGGTTGCCCAGTGCTCGAACCAGTCGGATTGCTCCTGGATGGGTGCGAAATTCGAGTAATAGTTCATGATGTGCATCGAGCCGAGATTGCCCGAGGCGTGGTGGTAGACGATCCGGTTCCGATCAAGCCGTTTGACGATCGCCTCTGCCCGCATGGCCAGCTTTGCGTTGTTCGTCGCCCATTGGTCGCGCGGATCCTGAAGGCCGTCGATCATGTCCGGGTTCATGTCCTCGCCGTAGCCGGTGGCGTTGTGGCTCATGCCATAGGCGACCACCGAGGGATGATTCTGCGCCGCGCGAACGTAAAACTCGGCGTGGCCGGCATAGCCGTTGTTGCGGTCGGCATCCGGGCCCTTCCAGTCGTAATGGCTGAAATGCGGCTGTGACATGGACACGAGCATTCCCTCGTCATCGGCGGCCCGCAGAATTTCGGCAAAGCTCAGATGCGAACCGGGCTCACAGCCGTAATTGTGGGTGTAGACGAAGTTGATCCCGAACGTCTTGAGCCGCCGCAAGCTTTCGCGCGCCCTCTCGTACGTGGCCAACGCAGCGCCGACCTCGCCATTATCCAGGGGCACCGATGAAAGAAAGATCCGGCTGCCGTTGAGATAAAAGTCGCGGCCGTCGATCCAAAACTCGCGAAAGCCAAAGCGCACGGGCCAGGCGGCGTCCAGCGGCTTGCCCGCGGCGTCGAGAAGCGAAAGCTGGAGATCGTACATATTTCCAGAGGTGTGCAGGTCCCAGAGTTTGTCGGGTTTCCATTTCCTGCTGAACGCAATATGGCCATCCTGAACCTCGCTGGCCTTGAACGCCGGGCTGGAGAATTCCACGACCTTCCGGCCATCCTGCGTGATCTGAGCGCGAAGGGAATATTGCGTATCTTCGCCCAGCCTCCTCAGTGCGGCGTCAAACGTAATCTCTCCCTTACGCACGGACGTGTCCACTTTTACATTTTCGACACACGCCGCCGCGGGTGCGCCGATGAGAAAAACATCGCCGCACAGGCCGCGCCTTGCCACCGAGCCTTTCACCTCGCGCGCTGAAGCGGAGTCGGTGTAGGAAAGCAGCACACCTTTCAACGGCATCGCCGTTACCAGCAGGCTCAGGACATGTTTGCCGCCCGCACGGCAGGCCGCGGTGAGATCCAATTCTCCGGCCGGGAAACGAATCTCACCCGCCTTTTTGCCGTCCACGTAAACCGCCACATGCGAATTGACGTATTCCGCTTGCAGGATAATTCGCCGGCCCGCCCACTCGCGGGGGATCTCGATTTCACGCTGATACCAGGCCGACTTGATGCTTCCAAGCTTGGCCTCCTGCCAGTTGGAATGCGCATGCACCGTCTGGCAATCTTTCTGCATGTAGTCGGTGATTCCCGGCCAACAACCGGGCACCTTAAACCAGCCCCACGCATCGCTGGGTATGGTCGCGATGTCGTTGGCCGGTTGCCATCGCCACAGTCCGTTGAGACACACGCGCTCGCGGGTTGGAGTTGACTGGCGATAGGCCTTGCCCAGGTCCCAGACGGCGCTCACCCCGTCCGGCAGTTTTGCGGCCGGCGCCTCCTTTGCGAAACCCCAATTCGCGGCGGCGAGGATGCATAGGGCAGTCACAAAGATGGCGCGAGAATGAGTTTTCATGCTGTATTTCCCTTCGCAGAAGCGACAATCGTCGGCAAATCGTACCTCAACCGCAATTCCGCACCGAGACATTAAACGGTTCCGGCAACGCCGCTTCACTAATTTCGTATGCGAAGTAGAAACATCAAGCTTTCAGGGAGCTGGTTATGGAGAAGAGTTTGCTCGCGAGGTTAACGGCGTTTCTGATTTGCACCTTTGCCTGCGCTGACTGGGCGCACTCGGCCGGCCGATACGTCAAAGTCGATTATCCCGCGTCCACCGTCCCTGGGGAGCTTCAGGTGGCGGTGACCTACACCCTGTGGATGCCCGATGGCGTCGCGTCGATCCGCGGCATCATCGTTCATCAACATGGCGCGGGAACGACGGCGTCGAAAGAGGGTTCGACCGCCGCCTATGACCTGCATTGGCAGGCGCTGGCCCGCAAATGGGACTGTGCGCTGCTCGGGCCTTCGTATCACGTGCAGAATGAGAAGATCGATATCTCGCCGGGGGCATCGGAGCTTTGGTTTGATCCGCGGCGGGGCTCGGAGAAAACTTTTCTCAAGGCACTGGGCGACCTGGCCGCAAAATCGGGGCATGCGGAGATCGAAACGGTGCCGTGGGCGCTGTGGGGACATTCCGGCGGCGGCATCTGGGCGGATGTGATGGCAACTCTTCATCCCGATCGCGTCGCCGTTGTGTTTATGCGATCTGGGTCCGCGCTGATGTTCCTCAGCCATCCCGAATTCATTCGGCCCAACATCCCCGATGCTCTCTATGCCATCCCGATGATGTGCAATCCCGGCGTAAAGGAAAAGCCCGTCATCAAAGCGAAACCCGAAGACGACAAGCGAACCCCCGAAGAAAAAATGAAAGGCCCGTGGCTGGGGAATCTGGCCACATTTCATGAATACCGTGCCAAGGGCGCGTTCATCGCCTTCGTTCCCGACCCGCGCACCGGCCACGAGTGCGGCGACTCGCGTTACGTTGCGATCCCATTTATCGATGCCTGCCTCGCCATGCGCTTGCCCGATAAAGGCAGCAATGATCAAACGCTCAAGCCGGTGGACACCAGCAAAGCGTGGCTCTCGCCACTGCTCGGCAGCGAAGCGCATCCAGCCGCCGATTACAAAGGCAATCCGAACGAAGCCGTTTGGCTGCCCAACGAAGCCGTCGCCAAGGCGTGGATGGAATATGTAAAAACCGGCGCAGTCAGCGACACAACCCCGCCGCCCGCGCCGTTTGATGTGCAGGTTTCTGCAAAGGGCGACAAGGGCGTTGAAATTACCTGGAGCGCCGAGGCGGATTTTGAAAGCGGCATCCGTCAATTCATCATCCTGCGCGATGGCCAAGAGTTGGCCAGCGTGCCGCAAAAGCCCATCGGCAAATTCGGGCGGCCGTTGTATCAGTCGATGACGTATCACGACACGCCGGATCAGCCGATGCCATTCATGCATTATTTAGACAAAGATGCGAAGGAAAGGGACAATCATCGCTACGCTGTCATCACGGTGAACAGTGTAGGGTTGAAATCGGAGCCAAGCGCACGATAGTCGACGCGGCGAGCGCCTCGGCGGGAGCACGTGGATGAGCGACAACGCATGGCGCGACGCAAATCTTGCAAACTGGGATGAACGGGTGGATGTGCATCTGGCATCGCCGATGTACACCCTGAATGATCTGCGCGCTGGACGAGGCGAGTTGAATGCAATCGAAGAGAGAGAGCTCGGCTCGGTTGCCGGAAAGCGTGTACTGCATCTGCAATGTCATTTCGGTGCCGACACGCTGGCCTTGGCACAGCGCGGGGCCGAGGTGGTGGGCGTGGATTTTTCGCCTCGTGCCATTGCAGCGGCGCGAAGGCTCGCCGGGGAGCTCGGCTTGTCCGAGCGCGCCCGCTTCGCGCAGTCCGATCTTTACGACGCACCCGCCGCCGTCCCCGAGCCGCAGTCTTTCGATCTCGTCTATGTAACTTGGGGCGCGATCATCTGGCTGCCTGATATCCGGCGATGGGCACAGATCGCCTCGCATTTCATCAAGCCCGGCGGCGTGCTCTATCTCGCGGAGGGCCATCCCGCGGCTCTCGTGTTTGATGACGACACTCCAGGCACAGATGGCCGCCCAGGTTTTTTTGTGCCATATTTTCTGAAGGAGGCACTGATACTGAACGACGCTCGCGATTACGCCGATCCAGCCGCGCGGCTGACCAACACGCTGCAACACTCGTTCATGCATCCACTCGGCGACGTCGTGACCGCGCTCGTTGAGGCTGGTTTGGCTCTCGAATTTCTGCACGAACACGACGCCGTTCCCTGGCGCATGTTCGCGTGCCTGAGAGAAGGGCCCGATGGCCTCTACCGCTGGCCCGATCGCCCCTGGTTGCCGCTGTCGTTTTCTCTGCGAGCCTGTCGTCCGGTTCATTGAGAAAAATCTCAAACGATCATCTGCGGGCGAAGTAGTCATTGGCTGATCGCTTCTGTGAATTGTCGTCGTCGAAAGGAATGCCTTTGAAAAGCCATTCGATCAAAATTTATATCGCACTGGCGACGTGCCTTCTTGCCGGCAATGTCTTCGGCACCGATTATCGCTTTGACTCCACAATCTCCCGCCAGGTCCTCGAAAACTATCTCTCCCGCTCTATAAGCATGGAGGGCCTGCTCAACGGCCGGGGCGATCTGGATGACAACATCCGCATGCTCAAGCACACCGGTGCCAAGTTCATCGGCCGCAGCCTGTGCCTGTGGGGCGGGGAGGCGAAGTTTCTCGCGAACCTTGAGCGCGCGCGGGAGCAGGCGCCAAAGGTTCACCGGGCCGACCCGGAGATGATTTTGCAGGCGTGCGTGTTTGAGATTGTGACGATGCAGGTCGAGCAGGTTCCCGTTCCCGATTGGGTCTTTCTCGCGCTCAATCAGCCCTTGGAGAAACGAAATTTCCGCTACGCCGACATGATCTATCCGCAAGCTCAGCGGCGCGACTGGGGTCGCAATGGCTCCGTGCCCGACGTCAGCCGCATGGAAACCAAGCTCTGGTTTTTCTATCAGGCGGCGTCGTACATCGATCTGGGCATCGAGGCAATTCACTTCGGGCAGGTGGAGATCATGAATCGCAACGATCGCGACCTGGCCAACTGGTTGCAGGTGTTGTCGCTGGTTCGTGCTCACGCGGCCAAACACGCGCGCCGCCACATGGTGCTCTGCGACGGCCACGTCCCCAGTGGCGGGCTGGTGGCGGATGGGAAACTGCTGCTGGATTTTCATTCGTTTCCGCTGCGGATCATGGAAGTGCCCGAGAAGCCGCAGGAGGCGATTTTGAAGGTTGGATTTTCCGACGGCATCTACGGGAAAAGCAAGGGCGGCATCACATTCAGCGGCTGGAAATGCGATCACCTGCCGTACTTGGTGGAGATCGATAATTTTGGTTCCAGCCACCAACCCGGCCAGGCAAAGGCCGGCGGCATCTGGATCTGGGGCTACGACGAAATCACCTGGTTCGCACAGCAGGGTGAGCAGTATCGCAACCAGTGGCTCCGTTACGCCTGGGATTGGGTGCGGAAAACCGATCCGGACGGCCATTTGCAAATGCCCGGCAGTCGCACGCTGCGCTCTCCACTCGATGGCAAGCGCTGGTATTACGCGAACAATAAAAGCGCCGCGACGCCCGAAGGATTCGGACAGGAAGAAACCATTCGCGAAATCTGGGCGGCCGACAAGGAATAACATGAACCAACTGACGATTCGGCGCGTCGCATCCGCTCTCACAACCATCCTCTGGATTACGTCGCGGTCTGCATTCGCAGCCGACGCCTACACACCCTTCGGCGGCGAAAAAACAACCTGGCACGACGGTTTCGATCGCTATGACTATGTGATGGATGAAGCGACACTCGCCATCACCCCCTTCAAAGCGCCCGAAGGCGAAAAGTTTGGCGTGCGAGATCCGGCCAAAGGGCAGCGGCGTTGCATCGTCATCGTTCCCAAAAAAGTCGCGGAAGGCCAGCCCTGGTCCTGGCAGGGCTGCTACTGGGATCATCAACCGCAAGCCGAAATCGAGCTGCTCCGCCGCGGATTTCACATCGCCTATATCTCGGCCAACGCGACGCTAAAGCCCGGCAAAGAATGGGATGCGTGGTTTGCCTGGCTCACCGACAAACACGGCCTCTCCAAAAAGCCGGCCTTCATCGGCATGAGCCGCGGCGGTGAATACGCCTATACCTGGGCCACCAATCACCCGGAGAATGTCTCGTGCATTTATGCCGACAATCCCGGCGGCAATCCGGAAATCTTCTCGAAGATAGGCCTGCTGGCGCGACAGGATGTTCCCCTGCTCCACGTCTGCGGCAGCGTCGATCCCATCCTCGGAAAATTCTCGACACCCATCGAAGGCATCTATCAGCAATTCGGCGGCCGAATTTCCGTAATGATCAAAGAAGGCGCCGGCCACCATCCACACAGCCTGCGCGATCCAACCCCGATTGCCGACTTCATTGAGCAGAGCGGCAATGCAAAACCGCCCGTCGCGCCCGGTTATCTCGCCGGCAGAATCACCCGCAACAGTTTTTACAGCATCGAGGACTCGTATCGTGAATTCCCGAAGGAAGGAACCTACATCAACTGTCGCGGCCCTCTCTTTTCCGACTGCTACAACCGCTATTCATTCGAACTCGCTGGCGTGGAAGGACCGATCACCGTCATCGAGCCAAAGAGCCCGGCCGCGGGGACGCCCTGGGTGCTGCGGTCGAGCTTTGTCGCTCGTGATGCGCTGGTGGATCTGGAGCTGCTGCGCAGGGGCTTTCATATTGTGACCGGCCCGGTTCCTTTCAACGCCGATGGTCCCATCCGAGTGCATTGGGATGCCGTTTACAAACATCTCACCGATCACCGCTTCTCCAAACGGCCGGTGATGGAAGGAACTGGCCGGGCCGCGGGTGATGTTTATGCATGGGCCATCCAAAACCCCGACAAAGTTTCCTGCATCTACGCCGAGAACCCCGTGCTCCGCAGCACGATGTCAAAAGAGCCACTGCTGGAGAATCTCGCCCCGCTGGCAAAGGCCGGCGTGCCGCTTCTTCACGTGTGCGGCAGCCTCGACCCCGCGCTCGACGAAAACACGCGCGTCCTGGAGAAGCGTTACAAGGAACTCGGCGGACGACTGGATCTGATCATCAAAGAAGGCAAGGGGCACTTTCTACAGCCGGTGGACTCCAAGACGGTTGTGGATTTCGTGACACAGAATGCAAAATAGAATCAGCGGCGGCCAAGCCGGAGCCGGCAACCTGCGACAACCCGCGCAATCGGCGGGGATTGGCAATAAAAAAACCCGTCCGGCGGGGACGGGCTAGAAGAGAGCGGGCGATGGGATTCGAAGCCATCGCGAACCCCTCGGCTCTGCGGGAAATCAGCAGATTTCGCAAGCGGGCGCAGCGAAAGCGTCAGTAGCACTTTGTCCGCCAGTGCCTGCCGATGCTGATCTGGCCGAAGTCATTGAGGGCTGGCCAGTGCTGCCGCAAGCGCTCCGGATGGGCATCCTGTCCATGGTAAGAGGAGCGGGGGGGGCGGCCGCATGCCGGGAGTGAGGCGAGCCGGTAAGTGAGGTTGTTGTTCTGCAGACGACTCATTGGATGGACGTCGGATTTGCGGGGAAACGCCGTGAGTAGATCTAACCGATGCTCAACTGCCCATCGTCCTAGTGGTCTAACACAGTGTAACCTGCGGGTACAGCCGACGTAGTTTGATTCGCGCGTTGGCGGTTTGGAACTGCCAGTCGATCTTCTTGCTCCGGTTATTCCGATCCGCGTTCCAGAT
>JBGPEF010000037.1:0-18566 GCA_041482675.1 Tepidisphaeraceae bacterium
CAATAACCATTGAACATCGCCCTCGTCATTCTCCATGCTGATCCTGCTCGCGGCGGGGCCGAGCGGTATACGGCCGATCTGGCCGGTGCGCTGCTGACCAGGGGCCATCGCGTGAGCGTGCTGGCGTCTGATTTTCCGGCGAAATATCCGGCGGCGGAGCGGGTGGTTCTGAAAGCCAATGGGCTGACCCGGGCGGCTCAATATCAGCGATTTTTGGACTCGCTGGATGAGCATCTGGCGGCGAATTCGTACGACATCGTGCATGCCATGCTGCCGGTGCGGCGTTGTGATCTCTATCACCCGCATGCCGGGATCGCCGTGGAAGGGCCGACGGGATTGAAGGCATTTTTCAATCCAAGGCGCGTGGAAATGGCCGAGGTGGAGCGGAATCTGCTGACTGGGCCGAATCCGCCGACGGTGTTGATTCTGTCAGACTATGTCCGGCGGTTTTTTACGCAGCACTATCCATCCTTTGCGGAGAACAAGCTGCGGAAGCTGTTTAACTCCGTGAATTTGAACATTTTTCGTCGCGAGGCAGCGGCAAAAAAGGCCTCGGATGAAGTGGTCGCACTGATTATCGCACAGGATTTTGAGCGAAAGGGAGTGCCGCAGGCGATAGAAGCGGTGAAGGTGGTCAACAGCGGCAAGTCATCGACCCAGCCGCGGCTGCGATTGATGGTCGTGGGCAAGGAACACGCTGCGGGCGTGGAAGGTGATGTCACCTACGCGGGGGAGACATCGAAGATTAAAGAGATCTATGAAGCGGCGGATTTTTTCATCCTTCCCACTCGCCACGATCCATGCAGCCTGGTCGTCCTTGAAGCATTGGCCATGGGATTGCCAGTGATCACCACCCGCCAGAACGGCGCATCGGAAATCATGACCGACGACCGCGAGGGGTTTGTCCTCGAAGAAAGCAGGAATGTCCCGCTTTTGGCGGAGAAGATGAGACAATTGCTCGACCCGCAACTCCGCAAGCGGATGAGCGATGCCGCGCTAGCGCTTCGGCCTCGGCTTTCGCAGGAGGAACACGTGAACAAGCTGCTGGAGATCTATCAGTCCACCCGCGCCGGCTCCATTCGCGGGGCAAGCAGATGAACCACGAGCAGCGCCAGCAGATACCCCGTGCCGGCGACGATGAAGATGGGCATGTAATTTTGCGTGCGCTGGAGGGTCTGGCCGATCGTTTTGGCGGCAATCATTCCTCCCACCGATCCGAGCATGCCGCCCAGACCCACCACCGACCCAACCGCCCGCTTGGGGAATAAGTCGGATGCGACCGTGAACAAATTCGCCGACCACCCCTGATGGGCGGCCGTTGCGACGCTGATGAGTGCAACCGCAACCCACAGGCTCTTCGTCAGTGGCGCAAAGGTCACCGGCAACACGCACAGGGCACAGATCAGCATCGCGGTTTTTCGCGAGGCGTTGATCGACCATCCCTGCTTGATCAGCCGCGATGAAATCCATCCACCCCCAACGCTTCCCACATCCGCCACGACGTAAATCACCACCAGCGGCAGGCTGAGCTGCGAGAGCTTGATGCCGAATTTCGAATCGAGGAATAGGCCGGTCCAGTAGAGATAAAACCACCAGATCGGATCGGTGATGAATTTGCCCAGCGCGAATGCCCACGCCTGCGGATATTTGATCACGTCGCGCCATCGCAGCCGCGCAATCGGCTCCGGCGGGTCGCGCTCGATCCACGCCAGCTCTTCACTACTCACGCGCTTATGCGAACCCGGATGGCCGTACATCGGCAGCCAGAAGGCCAGCCAGATCAAGCCCGCCGCCCCGGTGATCAAAAACGCCCACTGCCAGCCCCATTTGAGCGTGATCCATGGCACGACGATGGGCGCGATAACCGCTCCGACATTGGTGCCGGCGTTGAAAATTCCCGTCGCCAGCGCCCGCTCGCGCTTGGGAAACCATTCCGCAACAGTTTTGATCGCGGCCGGAAAATTTCCCGCCTCGCCGAGGCCGAGCGCGAAACGCGCCACGGAAAAACCGCTCACGGTCCGGACCAGCGCGTGCGCTGCCGCCGCCAGGCTCCAGATCAGCAGCGACAGGGCATAGCCCAGCTTGGTTCCGATCCGATCGATCACCGGGCCGCTCAGGAGCAGGCCGATCGCGTAGGCCAGTTGAAAATAAAAGACGATGTCGCCGTACTGCTTGTCATTCCAGTGCAGCTCGCGCTTCAAAGTCGGCGCAAGCACGCCGATGATCTGGCGATCCACATAATTAATCGTCGTTGCGAAGAAAATCAGGGCGCAGATCACCCATCGATAAGTTTTCCCCACGGGCCGTTCCCGCGGCGCATCCGCCGATTCGCTTGTTACAGGTGCGCTTCGATAGTCCAGCGACATGCTCTACAGCCTCTGGTAGCACGGCCGTCTCGGCCGTGACACGGGCAAGATGCCCGTGCTACAAGCGTCTCATGTGAAAACCGCCATCCACGTTGATCACTTCGCCGGTGCTGAAGGGCAATCGATCCATCGCAATCGCCGCCACGGCATTGGCCACATCATCGGGCCTGCCCCAGCGGTGAATCGGCGTGAGGTCCTGCTCCAAAATCAGCTTGTCATATTTCGCCTTCACTGGCCCGGTCATGTCCGTCTCGATGATGCCGGGGCGAATCTCATAAACATTGATGCCAAACTCGGCCAGCCGCGCTGCATAAAGCTTGGTCATCATCGAAAGCCCCGCCTTGGCGATGCAATACTCGCCGCGATTGACGCTGGCGGCGTAGGCGCTGACCGAGCTGATGGTGACGATCTTCGGATTGCCCGCCCGGCCCGCCTTGACCTGCTCGATCATTTTCCGCGCGACCAACTGGCTCAGAAAATAGGGACCCTTCAGGTTTACTTTGATCACCCGATCAAACGACTCTTCGCCCGCCTCGAGAATATCCACCCGGGCATCCGGCGCAATGCCGGCATTGTTGACCAGCAGATCGATATTGCCAAACGCGTTGTAACTCTCCTCCACAAGCTTTCGTCGATCGGCTGACTCTCCCACATCCGCCTGAACCAGATGCCCGCGCCGCCCCGCCGCTTCCACAGCGGCCTTCACTTCATTAGCCGCATCCAGATTTCGGACGTAATTGATCACACAATCGAATCCACACCGCGCCATCTCGATCGTGATCGCCCGGCCGATCCCGCGCGATGCACCGGTCACCAACGCAACCTTCGTCGAAGTTGAACTCATCGCTCCGCCTCTGATCTGCCCCCGCAATCCAATCGCACCCTTGGCCAGAATATACCAGCCCAGTGCGAACGTGATGACATAAAGCGTGTTGGTAAAAGCGCGATCATTGATCCGCCGATTCACCAGATATCCGAAAAACGCGCCCACGATCACCAGCGGCACAAAGACTAGCGCCAACTGCGGCGAAATCTTTTCAAACAGGCCCACCTGGTAATAAGCCGGCAGCTTCAGCGCGTTCATCAGAAAGAAATAGAGCGCGCAGGTGCCGACAAACATCCCGCGCTCCAGCCGCTGCGGCAGCAGATGCAGTGAGATGATCGGCCCGGCCGCGTGGGCCAGCGTGCTGCTGATGCCCGCGAACGCGCCGACCAGAAAACTCCGCCAGATCTTCGGCACAAACACCGGCAATTCGCCGCGGCTGCGCCACACGCGATAAAAATGCAGCAGCACCAGAAACACCGACTCAAATCCGATGTCGATATTCACCAGCGCCTCGGCCACCTCCTTCTGCTGCCTCACAAACCATCGCAACAGCAAACTTCCCAGCACCACGCCCACGATTGTCCCCGGAACCAGCCGCCACACAATTTTCATGGACAGCAGCCGCCGATATTGCCCGATGGCGATGAAATCCCCGACCATCAGCAGCGGCAAAAGCAGGCCCAAGGCAGCGTCGGTGCCATATTTTGGGATGTGCGCCATCGCAAATGTCGTCATCGGCGCGATCATCAGACCGGCCCCGCTGCCAAAGCCGGATTTGGTCAGGCCAATCAGGAAGATCGCGAGGATGACAATCGACCACCAGAGCATGCTTGGGCGCGGAATAGTCAGACATTAAGTAGTAAAGAGCAAATTAGAGATGGAAATTCGAGCGGTGTGTGCCGCGGCCGTTTCGGCCGTGCTTTTTCACGGCAGCTTCAACTCCGCCCACACCATCGGATGATCGGAGGCATCGTTCCTCTGGACCCCCGCGCCAACCGTTTCCAGCCCGCGCGTGAAGATCCAGTCAATCCGATCCGCCGGCGCGCTCGCCCCCATCACCCCCCCCACCGCATCCTTCACACCCGGCGCCTTCAAAAATGGCTGCATGTATGGATCGGTCGCCTCACCATTGAAATCCCCCATCAACACCGCCGGCTGCGGGACCTTTAGAAATTCTTCAAGGACCAGGGGAAGTTGTTTCTTATGATCCGCGCCGCGGTCGATGTGCGTAATCAGCACACTCACCGGCCGGCCCTGGAGCATCACGTTCACGCGAATCAAATTCCGCTTCCCCCTGCCCGAACTCCCCGGCAGCGGCGTGCGCTGCCAATCAACCGCCGATACGGACGACAGCACGCCATTGCCAAATGCATCATGCCACCATTGATGCTCGGTGGGCGCAAAGAGCCATTGCATGTTGAGCTTTTCCCCGAGGAGTCGCGCCTGGTCGTGCTCTTCCAGCAATCCCGCGCCGCGCACCTCGTTGAGCGCGATCAGGTCAAAGTTCTTCAGCACCGCCGCCGTCTTATCCAGATCAAACTGCCCGCCGATGTTTCGGCCGGAATGGATATTGAACGTCGCCACCCGCAACGTCGGCCGGGTGGTGGCACGAATCGCCGAGCCTTGCAGAGTCGTCCCCGAAGCCGGGCCGGTCGCAGTGGGCACATACCCCCAAACCAGCGCCGCCGCGACGATCAGAATCGGAATCAGCCACCGAAGAAGTCGGCGTCTGGGCCTGGGTTTTTGCTCGGGCCGCTTGGGTAGAAATGGTAATGGGTCGTGCATGCTGCTCGTGTGAGCTACCAGTCGAGCGTGCCGCGCCAGGCCTGGGTGAGCTCGTGAATTGAAATGCGCCAACGATCGCCGGCATTCAAACCGCCATCGGTCAGTTCGGCGCGCCCGCTGACGCCCCCTATCACAATCACAGAGATATCGTCCTCGTACCGCGGCAGAGTGGGCACTTTCGGATCATCCGCATCAAATTCAATCAGATATTGTCCACAATACTCGGCAAATGGATCAGTCCCAGTGGCGCTCAGGTCGAGATCAAGGCCTTTACCGGAGGCGATGCACATCTCCGCCGCAGCGCACAAAAGCCCGCCGTCACTGATGTCATGGCAGCTGCGCACAATTCCGCGGCCGATGCACTCGGATACAAATCGATGAACCGCGGGGAGCGTGCCAAGTCCGGCGGATAAATTCTTCGGTCGAATTAAGCAGAACGTGCTGCCGGTTCGCTTCAAATCCATCGTCACACACTTCCGCACATCCTCAATCACCCCAATCGCACTGATCAGCAGCGTGTTTGGAATCTTAATGACTTCCTTTGTTTCCTGATTCGTAAACTGATTGTGCAGTGAATCCTTGCCCGAAATGAACGGAATCCCATACGCCTTGGCCGCGTCGTAGCAGGCCTCACACGTCCGCACCACTTCCCCCATCGTCTTTTCATCCTCCACGCTCGGCCAGCAGAAGTTGTCGAGGATCGCAATCTTCGACGGATCGGCCCCCACCGCCACCACATTTCGAATCGCCTCATCAATGGCCGCGATGGCCATCTGGTACGGATCCTCAATCTGCGGCGCCATCCCGCACCCCAGCGCCACGCCACGATAGCTGTTCAACTTGGGCCGAAGCACCGCCGCATCCGACGGCCCCATCTGCACCGGCCCAATCAGCGGCTTGATCACCGATCCGCCCTGAACCTCATGGTCATACTGCCTGATAATCCAGTGCTTGCTGGCGATGTTGGGATGTGACAGCGTCGTCAAAAGGCGGTCTCGCAAGCTGGTTTGTTGTTTGTTGTTTGTTGTTTGTTGTGCCGGCCTGTGTTGGTAGACAGCCTTCCGATGCCGCATCGGAATCCCCTTGTGTACAAACTCCATCGCCAGCCGCCCCACCTCCGTCCCCTTGTATCGAAGAATCAGCTCCGAATTCTCCGTCCCAAACCGGCCAATCACCGTCGCCTCCACATCCTCCGACCGCGCCAGCTCCAAAAGTTGCTTCACCTTCTCCTGCGGCACCGCCAGCACCATCCGCTCCTGCGCCTCCGAAATCCAGATCTCGTCATAGCGCAATCCCGCATATTTCAGCGGCACCGCATCCAATTCCACCACCGCCCCCAATTTCTCCCCCATCTCACCCACCGCCGACGACAATCCGCCCGCTCCGCAATCCGTGATCGCGGAAAACAATCCTCGATCCCGCGCTGCCAGGATCACATCGGCCATTTTCTTTTCGGTGATCGCATTCCCAATCTGCACCGCGTGCGAAAATTCATCCGCGTGCGTATCGGTCAATTCCGCCGAGGAAAACGTCGCCCCGTGAATCCCATCGCGCCCCGTCCTCCCCCCCATCACCACCACCGCATCGCCGCGGCCGGCCTGTTTGCTGATCTTGTTCCGCGGAATCAATCCCACGCACCCGCAGAAAACCAGCGGATTCCCCAGATATCGATCATCAAAATAAACCGCGCCATTGACGGTCGGAATCCCCATCCGATTCCCATAATCGCGCACGCCCGCCACCACCTGCCGCAGCACGCGCTTGGGATGAATCACGCCCCTGGGCAATTTCCCCGGCTCAAAATCCGGATACGCCACGCAAAACACATCCGTATTGGCAATCGGCCGCGCGGCCAGACCCGTCCCCAGCACATCGCGAATCACCCCCCCCACTCCCGTCGCGCTTCCGCCATACGGCTCGATGGCGCTGGGATGATTGTGCGTCTCCACCTTGAAACAAACCGCGTCATCCTCATCAAACGCGATCACCCCCGCATTGTCCTCAAACACACTGAGGCAAAAAACCTTCTTCGACTCCTTCATCAGCTCCATCGTCGATTTGAAAATCGTGTCGCGAATGAGATTGTCATAATGCCTCGTCTCAATCGTCTGGCCCTTCTCATTCCTGACCTCCAGATCGACAGCGCTCTTGAGCGTCTTGTGAACACAATGCTCCGACCACGTCTGCGCCAGCGTCTCCAGCTCGATATCCGTCGGCTCGCGATTCTGCTTCACAAAATAATTCTGTATCGCCTTCATCTCCGCCAACGACAAAAACAGATGCCCCTCGCGGCTCAGTTTCATCAACTGCTCGTCGGACAGCTTGCGAATCTCCACCCGCCGTAATTTGAACTCATACGCGTGCCCACGTGCAAATTCCCTCGGAATAAACGGCTGAAAATGCACCGATTCCACCACCCCGTTGGCCAGCACGCGCGAGGCGATCCGCTCCAGTTCCTCGCGGGCCAGCTTCCCCTCAATCAAATAAGACCGCCCCGTCCGCACCTCTTTCACATCCACCCCCATGTCCCGAATCGCCATCTCCGTCGAAGCCGCCACCGGGTCCATCACGCCGGGCTTGAGATGCACCTCGATCCGGCTGCACCCGTTGTCCGACGCCGCCTCGCGCACCATCTGCGCGCTCTCCACCACCGGATCGGCCAGCAGCTCGCGGGCAATTTCCTCCACCTGGCGCTCGCTCGCCTCGGTATCCAGCAAAAAAATCCTCCGCGTGCTGATCGGCCCGACTTTGCCCCCCCACTCGGCGATCTGCTGACGTATTGATTCCCCCACGGCATCCCCCGCCTGCCCTTCCCTCGGCCGCAGTGCCGCGCCAACATCGATGCGGTAGATCATCTCCCGATTATAGCTGCTTGGTTCAAAAGCAAAAAATGCAACCGCAGAGAGCGCAAAGAAACGCAGAGACCGCAGAGAAGAATTCAAAAAAAATTCTCTCTGCGTCTCTGCGATCTCTGCGATCTCTGCGATTCGATTCCGCTATTGCTGAGGCGTAGTTCCCTCGGCCTTCTGATCCGCCCGCAGAATGTTGATCATCATCCCGCGCTGGTCGGGAAACTTGATGTGCGGGGCATTGAGCACGCGATAAATCTCGCTCTTGCACTCGCTCAGATGCGCCCGGGTCGCAAAGTCCAGTTTGGCCGACGCATCCGGCTTTTCCGCCTTCTCCAGCATGTTCCCAATCGACTCATTCAGCTCGCGCAGCGAATACCGCACCTGGTCCTGCAAATCCGGCGACACCAAGCGCCCCGAGTCGCTGTCCACGATCCCCAGCATATACGCCAGGTGCTGCCTCTGGAGATTCCGCCGAATCGAGCTGAATTTCGGCTTGGCATTGGTATACTTGGTGCCATCGTCCAGCGTCAATCCGCTCCAAACCGTATCCCGCACCGTCACAATCAGCTCGGCGGCCGTGAATTTATCCTCGGCCTTGCTCTTGAGTTCCGCGTCATAAACCCGCTGCAAAACCTGCGGCGCGCACAGGTTCATCAGCGAATACGCCTGCATCGAGTTGATCACCTGGTGAATCGGAAAATCCAGCCGCGTCGGCGTGCTGCTGGCCCAATCCATCCACCGGCTGGGCCCAAGCTCGTTATAAAGCTCCGCCTCGGCCAGGAAAAAATCATCCCGCAACACCGTCTCCGAGATCGCCGTCAAAGCGGCCCGCTGCTGCTTGGGATCGAGCAAAACCAGCGCCGGCTTGGCGTCCGGATCGCCCGAGCGGTTGCGAGTGTGAATCTGCCCGCCCACCAGCCGGCTCACATACAGCATGTTGCGCGACTTCTCGAACATCAGCGTCGCGAACGTCTCTTTCAGATAATGATTCGGCTCATCGCTCTTGATGGCCCACTTGCGAATGTCCTTCAGCAGCGCATCGGCCAGTTCCACGCGCATCTTCGCCCACGCGATCGGATCATCGCTCATGTCCCAGCGATTGCTCATCGGATCGGGCGAGGTGAGGCCCATCGTGTCCTCATCGGTCGCGTAAGCATTTTCTTTCTTCGTGCCCTGCGAGGCGATCTTGGCCAGCATCGCCTTCTCTTCGCCATCTTCGCGCCCCGGCTGCTTATAGCCATATTCGATCGCCCACAGGTCATACGGCCCGACCGTTGGGCTGGCGATGTGCCGCACCTTGCCCGGCTCATCACCGGCAAAGAACAGCAACGGGTTGTAATCCATCACCGAGCCAAACAGCGCATCATCGGTGTTGTCCCGGCGTCGCCGCAGTTCTTCGATGCTCAGCCAGGCCGAGCCCTTGAAGTTGTGCCGCAGCCCCAGCGTGTGGCCGACTTCGTGCGTCACGATGTGCTTGATCGACTCACCAATGAGACGATCGGGGATCTTCTTGCCCGGCGCAACCGCCGCGGCCGCCGCTTCCAGCATCGAAAGCTGATGCTTGAGACCAACCGCATAACTACAGGCCAGGTTTCGCGCCAGACCATGTCCATTGGCGGGAGCATCGACGAGCATCTCGCCCGACATCTCCTTGGTCGCCGCCTTCACCTGCTCGAGGGTCTGCCCCGCGGGAATGAACTGCGGATTGGCCGTCAAAAATTCCGTCACATCCGGCCCCATCATCGCCGCCACCGGCCCGGGCCCGAACACATCAAACTCCCCAAACCGATGCCGCAGCATCGAGTCATCGAAAATGATATCCGCATCCAGAATCTGCCCCGTCCGCGGATCGGCCCGGCTCGGCCCCATCGCAAAGGCCCGCCCGGTCACGATCCAGCGAATGAAGTTGTAGCGCGCATCCTCCGGATCGACATTGGCAAACTCATTGTCCTCGGTCTGCTGCTGCACGACGATGGCGCCCACGATCCCCAGCCGTTCATACGCCTTGTTCCAATCGGCAATCCCCTCGGCCACATACTTGCGCCACTGGAGCGGCACTGTCCGCTCAATCACAAAAACGATCGGCTTCTCCGGCGGCGAAAGCTCCAGCGCAGGGTCCTTCTTCTTCACATCCCAGCGATTGACGTAGCGGATGATGTTTTCCTTCTCGCTGTGCTTGATGTTCCAGTCCTGCCGCACCGTCGTGAAATAACCCACCCGCTCATCCGCCAGCCGCGGCTTGTATTCCGCCATCGACGGCAGCCGGCGGAAGGCATAGGTGATCCCCATCGTCGAACCGCTGCCGCCCGGCCCGGCCATCGCCATGTCCACATCGATCAGGGCATTGTCCGGAAAAACTTTGACCTTGGTGAACTCACACAAATCGCGCCGGGCGTTCATCATCCCGCCGCCGGCGATCCCTCCGCTGGTCAGCACCGATCCCAGTTCCACCACCGGATCGCCTCCCGGCGCAAGAGTCACAATCGGCATCGCCGCCAGAAAACCAGAGGTGTAGGTGCGGCTGACCGCATCCGTCACCGGCTGCCCCGGCGTCTGCACAAAGCGCACATCCGGCACGCTGATCATCACGCGACGGCCGATCATCTCAAATCGCACCAGGTAATCCGCCCCCTGAAAGCCGGCCATCTCGCCGCGCGAAAAGCTGGTCGCCAGCAGCAAATCCTGCTTCAGCAGCGAGCGCGGAATCTGGCAATACAGCTTGGTCTGGTCCTTGGTCGGATCATCCGACTTCTGGCGATAGATCGTGAACAGGCCCGAGCTGGCCTGCATATCTTTCACCACCGTGGCAAATTCCGGGAAACGGAATTCACCCGGAGCGGGCGGAGCGGCCGGCTGTGTCACCTGCGCCTGCCCGCTGACGGACAGGCTCAGCAATCCGCCAACACCGAGCACCACGACCGCAATTCGTCGCGCGATAAGTCCATGCTTCATATGATTTTCCCGCAAAAAACCCTCGGCCCGCAGCGCATCACGCCAAGGCGGTGAATGCACCGGCCGATTTCTTATCCAATTGGCAGTTGAGCCCCTACGCCGCCACAACAGACCAATTCTAACCCGGTGAATCGCCTAAACAAGCGTAGCACGGGCGTCTCGCCCGTGTTTTTCACAATTCCTTGATCCGCAAATTGCGGAATTCGACGCGCGCTCCATGTCCGAGGAATCCAATATGCCCACTCTTGTTCGCCAACCCCGGATGCTTCTTGAGCGTTGCCTCATCCTTCACGTCATCCAGATTTGCATCCACAATCACTGTTCCATTTAACTTCACGGTGATGTGCCTTCCCTGCGCTGTAATCTCCTCTTCATTCCACTCTCCCACCGGCTTCTGGAACCCCGGCTTGGCCGCCACCACGTCATAAATCGATCCGTGATACTGCGCCGGCCGCAGCTTCCCCTTGTAGGCCGGCCCACTGTCATCCAGAACCTGAATCTCCATCCCCTGATACGCCGAATCTCCCGTCAGCGGCGCGCGAATCGCAATTCCGTTGTTCGCATTCTCCGTCAGCTTAAATTCAAACCGCAAAACAAAATCCCCATACTCCTTTTCCGTATACAGGTTCCCCCCATCCTTCACCGTCGAAAAAATTGCCCCATTCTCCACCTGATACCCCACGCCATCCTTGTTCTCCCCATTTCCGCGCTTCCCATACACCCACCCGCTCAGGTCCTTGCCGTTAAAAAGCGAAGTGAATCCCTCCTCCACCTCAGCTCGAACAAAACAGACAGCAACCATCATCACCGCGCACACCGCCATCAATCGTTTCATGTTCTTCTCCTAGAGTTCCCAGCCTTTGCGATATTCCCGCTTCAGGAATTGATCCGCCTCTGTATCTCCCGTGGTGCCTTTGATCGGATCCCACGAAATCATCTTCCCTGCCTTATACGCCACATTCCCCAGCAGCACCGTCTCCGCCAGCGCGCCGGAGTATTCAAAATTGCACGTCGTCGGCGTTCCCTCCTTGCATCCCTTGATCCACTCATTGTGATGCCCGATCGACTTGGCAATCGTCTGCGGCGGCCGCTTGAAGTCCTTGAAATCCCCCTCCGGCCACAGCTTGTGATTTCCATAATCCGCCAGCAGCATCCCCTTATCGCCCACAAACAGCGAACCATTGTCCCACTTGGGCAGATTCTTCTCCTTGAACTCCGCCGGCTTCTTATCGCCGTGATACCAGGTCAGATGAATCGGCGGCCGATCTCCTTCGGCCGCATACTTAAAGTGTACGATCTGCCAGATCGGACAACTCTCCGCGTGCACCGGCGGGCCTTCCGACTCGATCGTCTGCGGATATCGCAAATTAAAAGCCCAGTGCGACAGATCCATGTGATGGCACGCCATGTCGGCTAGTTTTCCCCCGCCAAAATCCCACCAGCCGCGCCAATTGAACGGCATGTATTTCGGATGATACGGCCGATAGGGCGCAGGCCCGATCCACAAATCCCAGTTGATATTCGGCGGCACCGGCGGCTCATCCTTCGGCCTCTCCCCGCCGGCAAACCCACCCTCTACCCACACGTGAATCCGCTTCACTGTCCCGATCGCCCCCGACTGAAGCAACTCCACCACGCGGCGATAATTATCCACCGCGTGAATCTGCGTCCCCATCTGCGTGGCCTTCTTCATCCGCCGCGCCGTCTCCATCACCTTGCGGCACTCATACACCGAATGCGTCAGCGGTTTCTCGCAATAAACATGCTTGCCCATTTGCAGCGCGGCGATCGTGGCATGCGCATGCACGTGATCCGGGATGCTGATCACCACCGCATCGATATCCTTCTGCTCCAGCATCTTCCGCCAGTCGGCGTAGCGATTGGCCTTCTCCAGATCTGGAAACTCTTTCACGACGCCGGCGATGTTTTTCTCATCGACGTCGCACAGGGCCACGATGTTCTGATGCTTGACCCCCTTCAGATTCGCCTTCCCCTGCCCCTGCACGCCGACCACGGCGACATTCAGCTTCTCGGCCGGCGACTTATCTTCCTGCCCCAAAGCGCGCGACGAAACCCAAACCCCAAATCCCGCCGCCGCCGTTGTCTTCAGAAAATTTCTGCGATTCATCCCAGACGCCATGACACCTCCGCGTGATATGCCCGCTTCCGGAATGTTCTACTCACTTGGAGGCCGCCGCGTTGGCGGGGAACGGCACCTGGGAGGGACTGCGAAGATACGCGATCAAATCCAGTAAATCCCCTTTTTCCAGCCCCGAAAGCAGCCCCTCCGGCATCATGCTCACATCCGCCTGCTTCATCCGCTCGATCTCAGTCCTTGGCAAAACAATCGTCTCCGTCTCACAGAGCACCGTGACCGCATTCTCATCCTCGCGCGAGATGATTCCCGAGATCAGCCGCTTCTTTTTCGTGCGAATCAGCCAGACCTGATAATCCTTCCCCACCACCGCATTGGGATCGACCACGTTCGTCAAAATATATTCCACATCGCTCCGCCCCGATCCCGTCAAATCCGGCCCCACTTTGCCCCCCTCGCCAAACAGCGTATGGCATTGCGCGCAGGTCTTATTAAAAACCAGCCTCCCCCGCGCTGCGCTCACCTGCTCCGGTTTTGCGGCCTGCACGATCTCCCGAATCCGCGCCATCTCCTTCAACTTGTCCTCCGGCGAGCTCTTCACTGAACCCCAGCTCTTCGCAATCCACTGGTCGATCTTCTCATCCTTCAACTCCGACAATTGCCTCACCGTGGCCGGGCTCACATCCCGCGCTGGGATCGTCTTGTCCTCCAGCTTCGCCAGCAGCTCCCGCGCATACCCATCCCGCGACGCCAGCGTATTGAGCGCATCCAGCTTCTCGGCCGCCGAGAAATCCTTGTAATGCTGAAAAATCACCGCCGGCGTCCGCGCATCCTCAAATCGCGCCAGCCCCCGCATCGCCTGCCCCCGCAAATCGCCATCCCCGATCAGATCCTGTAACAACGGCGCCAAATCCTTCTGTTTGGCCTCGATCAAATCCAAAAGCGCCTTCCGCCTCACCTCCACCGCGGCCGATTTGTCTTTCACCGTCTTCTTCATCGCCTCCATGACGGCCGGATCGCCGAAAAAGCTCGAAAGTGATTGCGCCATCGCCCGCACCTCCGGATTGGCGCTCTTCGCCAATTTCGCCGACGCCGCCGGCCAGCTCTCCGGCATCTTCATCCCCGCCCTCCCCTTCAGCGCCTCGCTCATTCCCTTCAAAATATCCAACTGAAACTGTGCGTCATCCGACTCGGCCAACAGCTGCACCAGCGGTCCCAGCGCATCGCCCGAATCATCGGCCAGACAGTGCGCAACCGGTCCCAACACTAGGATAAGCATCAACAAAAACCGCATTTACTTTTTTTCCTCGGTCTTCTTCGTCGTCGGCGAAGATGCCAATCTCCGCGTGATGTATTCCCGCACGATCGGCACCTTCGACTGCCCCGCCAGCGCCACCGCCCGCTTCACATCCAGCGGAACCAGCGGCTCGGCCGCATACCAGTACATCAACGGCAGATTCTGGTCCTTGGCATCCTCCCCATGCAAAACCAGCTTGCCGATAATCGGCCAGCGCTGCTCCAGCGGAGTCCGCTGCAACGCCATCGCCAGATAAAGCCGCACCAGAGGCGATGAATCCTCCGCCGCCATCTGCGCAAATTTCGACAGCGCCGATTCCGACGGCCGCTTTCCTTCCGCCAGCAATTGAATCGCCCACCCCCGCATTTCCTCATCCGGACTCGACAACTGCTCAAGCAGAACACTCTCCGGCAATCCTTCCGTTGCATGCAACGTCCACAGCGCCCGCAACCGATGCACCAGGCTCGAATCCTCTTTCAATATCTTCATCAGCCCCTGATGCACCTCTGCCTTTGGCCCTCGCTCCTGCAAAATCCTCCGCGCATGCCTGACGTAAAACTCATTGTTCGAGAGTTGCAGCTCCACCAATCTCGCATCATCCAATTCCCGCAAATCCTTCGCGATCGGCTGATTCGTCTTATACGCAATCTTATAAACTCTCCCCGTCGTCCGATCCGGCTTGTGCGTATGACATTCATCCCCGTCATACCAGTCGGTGTAATAAACCCCGCCATCCGGCCCATATTGCAGCGACGTCCCCATCGACATCCGGTCGTTCATGAACAACAAATCCGGCCGATGCGAAGCCACATACCCCGACCCGCTCCGCGCCAACAGATCGTTATTAATACGATTGCCATGGATGTTGGCCAGAAACACTGTCCCCCGATAACTCTCGGGAAACCCCTCCCCCTGATAGACCATCAGCCCGCAGTGCGAATGCCCGCCCCCGGCCGCGCCATTGGCGCCCGTCCCTCCGCGTGAAGTCGTCCAGGTTTTCCAGTCACCCGTCGCCCAGTGCAGATGATCCGTGATCGTATGAAGCTGCCCGTACACGTACGGATTAAAATCGTGCCCAAACATCCGCTCGTAGTGCGCCCCCTGCATCGCGTGCCACAGATGCGGCACCACCGAGCTGCTGAAAAAAATATGCCCCACCGCGTTGTAGTCTACTCCCCACGGATTACACGTCCCCTCGCAGTAATACTCAAAGATGTCCTTCTTCGGATGATATCGCCACAACCCAGGGCCCACCGGCGTGCGCGCATCGTCCGGCGTTCCCGGCTTGCCCACCGACGATGCAACCGTGATCCCATGCCCCCCATAAAGCCAACCCTCCGGCCCCCACGTCAGCGTGCAAATCACATTGTGTACACCCTTATAAGTCCACCCATCCAGCAACACCTTCGGCGGCCCATCCGGCTTGTCGTCGTGATTCTTATCCTCGAAATACAGCAGATTCGGCGCTGAAGCGACATACACCCCATCCGACGAGATCTGTAGTCCGGTCAAATAATTCAAGTTGTCCGCAAACACCGTCCGCTTATCAAACTTCCCATCCCCATCCGTATCCTCGAAAATCAAAATCGAATCATTCCCCGTCTCCGCCCACTTCGGATACGACAGACACTGCGCCACCCACAATCTCCCCCGATCATCCACGCACGATGCAATCGGCTGCACAACATCCGGCTCGGCCGCGAACACCGTGACCTTAAATCCCTCCGGTGCTTTAATCGCCTTCAGCGCCTCCTGGGGCGGCACGACTGTCCCTCCAGGGCCCTTGCTCTGCGCTAATGCCACGCCGGCCATCAACAAAATCAAGCAAACTTGTTTCACTGCGCCTCCCTCAGGTCATAGCAAATAATTCTCGGCTCCACCTTCGTCACCATGTCAGGCGAATTCTGACACACATACAACAAACCCCGCGATATCGCCGGCGGCGTCCACGTCTCCCCCGCCAAAAACAGCCACGTCCGCGACAGCTCCTTATACCCAGCCGGATTCAGATCGATCCACAGCAAATGCCCATGTTCCGTCAGCACCAGCGTCCGCCCATCCACCTGCGTCAGCGATGCCCGGGCAAACGACAGCTTGATCTTCCTGGGCCCCCCCGCCGTCTGCACAATCTCCTCCCACTCCGGCTCCGTCCGCCATTTCTCCTTCCCATCCTTCACATCAACACACACCAGCGGGCAATCCAGCGGCCCATGCCCGTGAATCCCGTAAACAAATCCATCCTTAAAAATCGGCATCATGAAATGGATCCCAAACGCCGCGTTGCTCCACACTTCCTTCGGCGAGAAATCCTCCTTCACCTCCACCAGCGCGCTTCCCGTCCCATAGCACTCGGATATGAAGATCTTATTCCCAATCGCCAGCGGCGAGGACCCATTCACCGACTCGCGCGTGCGGCTCCGCCACGGAAATTCAAAATCCAATTTCCCATTCGCCGGATCGATGCTCATCAATCCCCCCGTCGGCGGCCGGCTCTCTCCACCCGCAAACACCAGCACCCTCTTCTTCCCCTGAATCACCGCCGGAATCGGCGATGCATAACTCGGCCCCCAGTCACTCCCCGCCCCCCACGCCATCTTCCCGCTCTTCTTATCAAACCCCGCCACGCACGGCCCCCCCGGCGCTCCCACATTCACGATCAGCAAATTCCCCTCAACCAGCGGCGTCGATCCCACCCCAAAAAAATTCTGCGGAACTTTGAACTCCTCCAGCAACTTCCTCCTCCAATAAACATGCCCGCTCTTCAGATCCAGACAGTGCAAAACTCCCTCCGCCCCAATCGTGTACACCCTTCCCTCATCGATCACCGGCGACGCCCGCGGCCCATCGCAATATCCATATCGATCCTGATACGCCGTCGCATATTTCACCCGCCAGAATCTCAACCCCGTCTCCGCCTGCAAACACTCCACCACCTCTTCATCCCCCACCCGATGAAACAAAACCAGCCGCTCCCCCACAATCGCCGGCGCACAATATCCCGACCCCTTCTTCGCCTCCCAAACCACCGGCAACTTCCCCGGCAACACCTTCAGCAACTTCGTTTCACTGGATGTCGCATCATGCGATGGCCCCAAAAACCTCGGCCAATCATTCGTCTCCGCCCCCTTCGCAAGCGCCCTGGCCGCCCCATGAAACTTCAACCCCTCATAAGCCCCCGCCTGCTTCGCCTCCACCCCCACCGGCGCATCATTCACCTTCGGCGGCGCAGGATCTTTGAACTCCCCCGCCCCGACAAATCCGAGCGCTAGCAATATCAACCAATTCTTCATCCCCACAATATACCCGCCCCTCCCCAAACCGTTCTCCACCACGAATTGGCCTTCGTGTCTTCGTGCCCTTCGTGTTTAATCCGTCTGCCCTACATCCCCGGAATCGCCCCCGGCGGCAACCCCATTTCGCTCGCCATCCTCTGCATCTCCGCCTGGCTCATCTCCAGCGCCCGCATCTGTGCCGCATGCACCGCCGCCACGATCACATCCTCCATCATCTCCGTATCCGTCGGATCGATCTTGCTCTTATCGATCTTCAGCTTCAGCAATTCCAGTCTTCCATTCACCGTCGCCTCCACCATCCCGCCCCCCGCATCGGCGCTGACCGTCTTCTTTGCCAATTCCTCCTGCATCTGCGCCATGCGCGATTTCATCTCCCCCGCCTTGCGCATCAATTCGCCCAGGTTCCCGAGGTTTTTCAGTGCATCAAACATAAAGATGTCCGATCTTATTCTTCAGCGATCCGCACAATCGACGCATCAAACTTCTTCATCAACGCTGCCACCAATGGCCGCTTCTGCGCCTCCGCGATCTGCTCATTCGTGGGTCGCGACGCCCCGGCAACTGGTTGCTGCGGAATCTCAACCGACTCCGTCTGACGACGCGATACGACTGGTGCAGGGTCAGCCTTAACAGTCGTCCTCGCATCCAACTCCAGCTTCACCCCCACCGCCCTCCCGATCAACCGCGATATCGCCTCCCCCACCAACTCCTTCTTCCCATTCCTCCCCATCAAATTAAAAAACGTCTGCCGATCCGCCGAGTATCGCAGTGTCGCCTGATACTCATCCACCGCGACCAGTTCCCCCTGCTCCACAATCGACGCCAGCGACGGCCGATTCTCGCTCTTGAGCAATTCCATCAACGCCCCCCACACCGCCGGCAAATCTTTCCCATCCACCAACTCAACATTCGCCAGCTCAACACTCTGCTTCGGCGCTGCCACCATCACCGCCCCACCCTTCATCGCCTCCGTCAGCGACGGCCCCGTCCACGCCCTCCCCGGCCGCGGCAAATCATCCCCCTCATCCTCCTCGACAGCGGCCACTACCGGAGCTGCCTCCACCTCGTAGGGTGGGGCTCGCCCCACCACCTCTTCGGCC